>CAJONA010000016.1 GCA_905235755.1 uncultured Clostridia bacterium | reverse complement strand
GTATGTCGCCGCGGAAAGCGCTGTCACAGCCACATAAAACGGAACAAATCCCTCCGCGCCGAACGGATAGATAAGGTCGCCGTATCTTATGGAATATATCATCATCACCGCGTAATTTATCGCGCCGACGGCGATAAACGCTATCACGATATTACGCGTCGTTTTGTTTTTGCCGTATTCTTTGGCGAAAAACAGCGCGATCAAAACGGCGGCGCCGAACAAGAACTCCGGCATAAAGAACACCGAATCTATCCTGAACGTTATAAAAAATATAAACCCCATCGACGTTATAAGCGTAAATCTGCCGACCTTGCGGCGGAGCATGACCTCTTTGTTTTCGAGTATTTCGCTTTTATATCTTTCGCCGAGCTTCTCGTTGAAAGCTTTATCGGAGTGCAGCGCGCGTATCTGCTTCGACGCTTCGACAAGCCACACTACGCCGGCGGCGAGCGTCGCCACCGCAAAAGCGATATTAAGTACCATGCTTATCTGCGCTGCGTCGATACTTCTCGACGTGACGTCGCCGCCCGCTGTTTCGACAAGCATCGCTATCATATTCGGGACAAAAGAGCCCGCCGCGCGCAAGATCACAAATATCGCCGTGAGCGTCTTTAAATCATTCTTTTGCGGCGAGTATCTTTCCGAGTATTGCATGGCGATATAGTCGATGCCGCCAAACATTTCAAGCAGGGCCGGAAGCAGGAATATACATTCGAGAACGCCTGCCGCAAGAGAGAGCGTTATTATCATCGTGCTGTCAAATACGCCGATCATGCACAAGAATATGAATTTTCCGAGCGCCACCCAAAAAGCGTTTTTGAGCTTGCCCATCGCAACAGACATATGCTCGTCGAGGTCGGCGACTTTCGATATGCCGTACATTATAAATATCAAGCCGATAAAATCCGGCAAAACATCGATGAGCGTATATGACGGATTGACCAGGAATATGCATCCGATTAAAACGTATATAAGTCCCATATTACCTGCCCTTTTTCTTCTTCTTTTTCTTTACTCCGTACATTTGCGCCATCGTCTTGCCGGAGGCTTCCGCCGCCGCCTGACGTTTCTTCTGCTCGTCCTCCGCCGCCTCTTTTTCGCGGCGACGGTCAAAGTAGTCCATCGGCGTTTTGATATTGTTCTTTTTTTCCATGTTCTCGTCGCCCTCGACGCATATCCACATATACGCGGAGAACACCGCCGTCGCCGCCAGCGCGACGTAAATTATCTCGCAAAGGAGCGCGGCGGAAAGCACTTTTTCATTGGTTATGAGAGAAAGATAATTCAGCACGCCTATCACAATATAGCCGAGCCAAAAAATCGGGACGGTCATAAGCGAGAACAGCGAGCGCTTTTCCGTCTTTTCGGCTCCCGTTTCCTTGGCAAGCGAGAATATCGCCAAAAGCAATATCATCACAAACACTATCCTGACGGCCTGATTTGCCGTGTTAAGATAATATTCGATGCGCGTTGATGCGTAATCCATACCGAGGAGTTCGAGCGACTGCATCAAAAATATACCTGCCGACAAAACGGCGCCGACGTACGCCGCCGTTTTTGCGACGCTGAAATTTTTACAATATTTTGAGGCGCAGTTCATTCCGTGCAGGAGCATCAGATAACCGATAAAATCGGGCAAAACGTCAAAATTACCGATTTTGAGGCTCCAAAAGAAGAACGTCCCTATGAACATAAATCCGAAGCCCATGATCAGCCCTCTATACCTGCGTTTCTGCCGTGGCAGTTTTTGTATTTCTTGCCGCTGCCGCACGGACACGGATCGTTGCGCCCGACCTTTTCGGACAGTTTTTTGACTATCGGCTTTTGTTTTTCACCGGCGCCCGCGTTCTTTGCCTGCTCGGCGTTCGCCTTTGCCACCTCTGTCCGCTTGACCTGCTCGGCAGGGCGCGCGAGCAGTATCATTCTCGCGGTGTCCTCGCGTATCTGCTCTATCATATCGTCGAACATCTCGCCGCCCACCATGCGGTATTCGTTTATCGGCTTTTGCTGGAAGCCGACGCCCTCGCGCAGATCGTCCATCGCGTCGAGATGGTTCATCCAGTTGACATCGACGGCGCGAAGGAGCGCGATGCGGCAAAGCTCGTCGTATTTATCGCCGAACAGCTGCTTTTGAGACGCGACCAGCTTCTCGACTCTGTCGTTCAATATATCCTTTGCTTCTTTTGCCGACATTGAATCGTTCATCTCGTCGGAACGCATGAGCCAGAACAGCTTTTCATGCAGAGCGGCTGCGTCTGTCTTTCCGTCGGAATTTGTGCAAAGCGCGACAGGCGTTTCGACGACGCTCGTCAGCATTTCATCGACCGTCTCGCCGATATCCTTGCCGTCGATGACGTCGCGGCGCTGACCGTATATGATGTTCCTCTGCTGGTTCATAACGTCGTCGTAGTCGAGGACGGTCTTACGCCTGTTGAAGTTCTCGCCCTCGATGTGCTTTTGCGCGTTTTCTATCGAATTTGAAAGTATCCGCGCGTTTATCTCCTGATCTTCATCGAGTCCGAGCCTGTCGACAAGGCCGAGTATACGCTCGCTTCCGAAAAGACGCATGAGGTCGTCTTCGAGCGAAAGATAGAATTTGCTTTCGCCGGGATCTCCCTGACGGCCCGAGCGGCCGCGAAGCTGGTTGTCTATTCTTCGGCTCTCGTGGCGCTCCGTGCCGATTATGCACAGACCGCCCGCCGCTTTTACTTTTTCCGCTTCCGGAGCTATCTCCGCCGCGAATCTTTCAAGGCTTTCGTGATAGAGCCTTCTGCCCTCGGCAAGTCTCTCGTCCTCAATGTCCGATACGCCTGTGGCGACGAATATCTCCTCCTCGTTAAATCCCGCTTTTTTAAGCTCGTTTTTCGCAAGGAACTCCGCGTTGCCGCCGAGCATTATGTCGGTGCCGCGCCCCGCCATATTCGTCGATATCGTAACGGCGTACGGCTTGCCCGCCTGCGCCACTATCTCCGCCTCGCGCTCGTGGTGCTTTGCGTTGAGCACGTTATGCGGTATGTTCTCCTTTTTGAGCAGTGACGAAAGATATTCCGATTTGTCAACGGAAACGGTGCCGACAAGCACGGGCTGACCTTTTTCGTGACATTCTTTGATGTGATTTATTATCGCGCGGTATTTGCCCGCGAGATTTTTATATACGGCGTCCTCGTAGTCTTTACGTATCATCGGCTTGTTCGTCGGTATCTCGACGACGTCGAGCCCGTATATCTCGCGGAACTCGTCGTCTTCCGTAAGCGCCGTACCGGTCATGCCCGAGAGCTTTTTATAAAGACGGAAATAGTTCTGGAACGTTATCGTGGCGAGCGTCTGGTTTTCGTTTTCGATCTTCACACGCTCCTTCGCCTCGATCGCCTGATGAAGTCCGTTGGAGAAGCGGCGCCCCGGCATAATGCGTCCCGTGAACGCGTCGACGATGAGGACTTTCCCGTCGGGAGAGACGACGTAGTCGACGTCGCGTTTCATTATTCCGTATGCGTGGAGCGCCTGCTCGATATGATGCCTGAGCGTGAGGTTTTCCGCGTCGCTGATGTTCTCGACGCCGAAAAAGCGTTCCGCTTTTTCGATGCCGCGCGCGGTGAGAGAGGCGTGCTTGCCCTTTTCGTCGACGATGTAATCCTCGCGCACGTCGGTGTAATCGGCTTTTTTGTCGAGTTCCTTTAATATCAGCGGATGAAATTGCCGCACAAGCGCGTCCGCTTTTTTATATATATCGTCGCTCTGCGCGCCGCGCCCCGAAATTATCAGCGGAGTGCGCGCTTCGTCGATGAGGATCGAGTCGACCTCGTCGACGATGGCGAAATTGAACGGCCGCTGAACGAGCTGTTCCTTCCGCACCACCATGTTGTCGCGCAGATAGTCAAAGCCCATCTCGTTGTTCGTGCCGTAGGTGATGTCGCACGCGTATGCGGCTCTCTTTTCTTCGCCCGTCTGCCCGTGAACGATGAGACCTGTCGTCAGGCCGAGAAAACCGTAGACCTTGCCCATCTCCTCGCTGTCGCGGCGCGCAAGATAGTCGTTGACGGTGACGATATGAACACCCTTTCCCGTCAGGGCGTTGAGATACGCGGGCATCGTAGCAACGAGCGTTTTTCCTTCGCCCGTCTTCATCTCGGCGATGCGCCCCTGATGGATAATGATGCCGCCCATTATCTGCACCTTGAACGGCCGCTTGCCGAGCACGCGCGTCGCCGCTTCGCGCACCGCCGCGAACGCGTCGGGAAGAATGTCGTCGAGCGTTTCGCCGCTATTCAATCTGCCCTTTAATATATCCGTTACGCCGCGGAGCTCGTCGTCGCTCATATTTGTATATTTCGGCGCGAGCGACTCTACCTTTTCAACGATCGGCATTATCTTTTTTATTTGCCTTTCGCTGTATGTTCCCATTATCTTGTCAATAAGTGCCATGTCGGTCTCCTTGATATGTTATTGCTTGATTTAATTATATACCCGAATTTTTTATAATACTATCAAATAAATGTAAATATTTATCCGTCGAGGAGGTTTTTGAGCGAACTTAACCGCTCGCCCTCCGTTTGAAGCGCCCGAAATCCCCGCTGGCGCAGTACCTCGTACACCGCCACGGCGACGCTGTTAGAGAGGTTGAGACTGCGCTTGTACGATGTCATCGGTATGCGCACGGTGTTTTGCTCGTTTGAGACGAGAAGCGACTCCGGCAGTCCCTTCGACTCCTTGCCGAACACGAGCCACGCCTCCCCTGAGGAAAAATCGCGCTCCGTATAGACGTTGTCCGATTTCGTCGTGAAAAAACAGAGCGGCTTGTCCGCGTGTTTAGTCAAAAACTCGTCGAGTGAGTCGTAATACCGTATGTCAAGGTCCCACCAGTAGTCGAGCCCCGCGCGTTTGAGTTTCTTGTCGTCTATCGTAAAGCCCATCGGCCCGACCAGATGAAGCGTCGCGCCCGTGCAGTCGCAAGTGCGCGCCACGTTTCCCGTATTCTGCGGTATCTCGGGCTCGACGAGGACAATATTTATATCAGCCAATAAAAACACCTCTTTTTCCATTGTTAATTATACACTATAAATTCAAATTTTGCAATAATATATAAATATTTGTTTTGATAACAGTATTTTTTCGGTTTAATATTTTCCCGCGGTAAAAAGATAAAAGAGCAAAATAATTTTCGGAGGAACAAAGATGAAAAAATCACTTTTAAAAATAATATCTGCCGTCGCTGTTTTGTCGGCGCTCACGGTGTCCTCGTCGGCCGCGGCTTCGTACGGTTGGTACTGTATGCGTCAAAAGGATCACGCGCGGCCGGTATGCGAGCCGAATATGGCGTTTATCGAAGAACATAACGGCCACTATCTCGGCAAAAATCCCGACGAAAAGGTGCTGTATCTGACTTTCGACGCGGGATATGAAAACGGCAACGTGGCGAAGATCCTCGACACGCTGAAAAAGCACGACGCGCCCGCCGCGTTTTTCGTGCTCGACCACCTTATCAAAAACAATACCGAGCTTGTCAAACGCATGGTCGACGAGGGACACCTCGTCTGCAATCACACCTCGCGCCACAAGGATATGAGCAAGATGAGCGATGCCGATTTCGAAGCGGAACTCCGTTCGCTCGAAAATACGGCGGCGGACTACGGCATCCCGATAGCGAAATTCTACCGTCCGCCCGAGGGCAGATTTTCCGAGGAAAATCTCGCGTGCGCCGACAGAATGGGCTACGCAACCGTTTTTTGGAGCCTCGCATACGCCGATTGGGACAACTCCAAGCAGCCGTCGCACGACAGTGCGAAAAAGCTTCTGCTCGACAATACGCATAACGGCGCGATAATACTTCTCCATCCGACGTCCGCCACAAACGCCGCGATCCTCGACGAGCTTTTGACCGAGTGGGAGAACGAGGGGTACCGCTTCGGCGAGCTGACGGAGCTGTGCAAATAAAAAAATGAAGCTTTTTTCAAAAAGCGCCGTCGCCGTCATTATGTCGGCAGTCTTTGCCGTGACAGCCGGCGCTTCATACGCCGACGAAACCGTCAGATACGTCGACAGAGAGGATAAAGTCGTCGCGCTCACGTTCGACGACGGCCCGCACCCGACGCTCACCGAAGAGATACTTGAACTGCTCGAAAAATACGACGCGCGCGCGACTTTTTTCATCGTCGGCGTAAACGCGCAATACTATCCCGATGTTCTCAGAATGGCGCTGTCAAACGGGCACGAGATAGGAAACCACACGCACTCGCACGGCTCGCTGATAGGTTGCGGCAAAAACGACGTCAAGGACGAGATAATCTCCGCCGAGGACGACATACTCTCTGTGTGCGGCGCAAAGACGGCGCTGTTCCGCCCACCCGAGGGATACGTTTCAAAAAACGTGATCTCGGCGGCGGACGAACTCGGATACGACGTCATCCTTTGGAGCATAGACACGCGCGACTGGGCGCATTGCTCGACCGCCGACATGGTGCGAAACATCAAAAAAAACGTAAAGCCCGGCAGTATAATACTGTTTCACGACTATATAAGCGGCGAGTCGCATACGAAAGACGTGTTAAACGTCATGATTCCGTATCTTGCGGCGCAGGGATACCGCTTTGTCACGGTAAGCGAGCTTATGGAAACTTAAAACGGAGCCGCCGTTCAGGCGACTCCGTAAAATTTTACAGTTTTTCCGCAAAAAGACGCATTACCGTGTCAAAGCACCCGTCGTCTACGCCAAAGATAAAGCCCATGCCGTCGTTTATCAAAAAGCGCTCGCGGATATTTTTACGATGCAGTATTCTCATACATCGCGCGATGTGTTTCGCTTGCCGCCCCGAGCAGCCGACGGCGACCGCGGAAACGTCTTTGCCGAAATACCCGCGCCTTCCCGCGACGCCGTAAATGCCGTCGCTTTCGGACGCATTCGATATCAGCGTGCCCTTTTTGTCGGGCGCGAAGGTGTTTTTGATGTTTATCGGTATATTTTTCTCGCCGGCGTACAACACGGCGTCGCCGTGGATGACGCCCGCGCCGTAAGACGAAAGGAAATACGCCTCGGGATATGACATCTTTCCGATCACACGCGGACTTTTCATATATTTAGGATCGGCGAACATAAATCCGTCGACGTCGGTATAATTTTTGTACACATCGGCGTCAAGAGCCGCCGCAGCGACGGCGCCGGTGATATCCGAGCCGCCGCGCGGAAAAACAAATATTTTGCCATTGCTCTCCGCGCCGTAAAATCCGGGAAGAACAAATTTTTCGCCGTCTTTTGAGCGCGACGCTATATTCGAATACGTTTTTTCTTTTAAAAACGTTCCGGCGCCGTCAAAAGCGATAACATCCGCGGCGTCGACGAACGTATATCCCAAAATGTCGGCCATTATCCGAGCCGAAAAATATTCGCCTCTCGAAACGACGTACGGCGTGTCGCCGCGCTCTGCCGCGACGGCGATTTTTTTGTATTCGTCGGAAAAATCTATATTTGTTCCGATGGAGCGGAGTATCTCGTCAAAGCGCCTTTTCAGCCACTCGACGAGCGTGTCGCGTTCATTCGGAAATAAACAAATCTTATATAGGACATCCGTCACTTTTTCGTCGTCCGCCGTTCTTTTTCCGGGCGCGGAAACTATAACGGCGCATGCGTCGCCGTCATCATTTACTATTGAGGCGGCGTTTGTCATTTCGGCGGCTGAGCAAAGCGACGTGCCGCCGAATTTCAATACATTTGTACTCACATATCTCTCCTCTGTTTTGAATTTCCGCGGATATACCGCATTACATTTTATTCACAGAGGAGCCCTGAGGTGAATCGTGCAAGACGCGCCGTTTTCTCGCGCGCCGCATATTTTCCGCGCAACGTGCGCGGACGTATTTTCTCGCGCCGCATCGGCGCAGGCAAGTGTACTTTTCTTGCTCGCACAAGAAAAGCTACCAAAAGAAGTGCGCAAGCGTGCCGCTTGAGCGCTCCACAAAGATGTACGAACATAGCGGCTCTCCGGCAGATATATTTTGTACAGCTTCTTTCATATTGCACGCATCGCGCAATGATTTATGATAAAACCTTATTTTCGGCGGCACGCGAGACCGTGCAGTGCGAAAATGCGATACACGGGCGATTCGGCAGGGGTTCCCCGAAACGAATGAAATGAGTTTTGGGGGTTCCCGTGTTTCGCCCCTACAAAAATAATCGGCTACACCGTAGGGGCGATTCACGAATCGCCCGAGAGAAATACATCAGCAATCAACCCGCGTGCCGATAATGGCAAAATTTTATCTTATGCGGCACGCGTTTGAAGCTGCGGTTTTAGCTGCAACGCCCTTTTGCGTGGTTCCGGCGGTTAATTTTGCCGCGCAAAATTAAAAAGCGGAGACGCCGTGCGGCGACGCTTTAGACGGGGAGCAAAACGTCGTGCACTTTTCTCTTTATCTGCGGCTCGCCGGCGCTCAAGCGGCACGCTTGCGCACTTCTTTTGGTAGCTTTTCTTGTGCGAGCAAGAAAAGTACACTTGCCTGCGCCGATGCGGCGCGAGAAGAATTTGCGCGCGCGGCGCTAGAAAATGCGGGCGCGCGGGAAAGCGCCGCACGGTAAAAAAGCAGCGGGCGACATCGCCCGCTGCTTTTTCATTTTGTTTCATCGCTTAAATGTTCTTTTAATTTTGATACGGCGTCCTCGATGATCTTCGAGATAGTCGCCTTATTCAAGACTATTTTTGCAAAGGACGGGAGCTTCCCGTAAAGAGCAGAGGCGACCTCGGAATATTTTATATCGCCCGTTCCGCCGCCCCATTTCCGTTCCGCGGCGGCGACGAGCGACAAAACGATCGCCTTCGCCTGATTTTTGTACCCTTTGTAAGACATAAGAACGACAGCGCCGATAAAGAGCGCCGCCGCGATGATCTCAACATAATACGTCTTTATAAATTCGATCATTTACCCTCCTATATGAGCGAGATTATCACAGTGGCTATCGCGCCGACGGCGGCGGAGGCAAGTGCCGTGATGACCGATCCCCATATAAGATTGAGCCGCGCCCGCGGCTGTTTTTCGATCTCGGTAAGACGTTTTTCCTGAAGAGAAAGCTGCTTGTTTGTAAACTCTATCTGCACGATAAGACGCGCTATATTCTCGTTTTGAGCGTGCACCTCGTTCGCAAGGCCTTCGAGCCTGTCGAGACGGCGTGCGTTCGTCTTTTCGCGTTCCTCAAGTTTTACAAGACGGCGCGACGCTTCGTCGCCGCCGAGTTTGTCTGCCATTTGATCATCTCTTTTCCGCATCCCGACGGAGAAGAACGACGCTTTTGACGTCACGTATATTATACCACAAAACCCGAATTTTTTCAAGTACTTTTAGAACATTTGTTCTTAAATTTGTAAAAAAAAAGCGAGGACGTCAGTCCTCGCTGTCATCGCCGTCGTCATCGTCAGCATCGGCGTCATCGTTTTCGACGGATCTTCGCGTCAAATTCGCCAGCGGGTGTTGGCTCGCCGCGCGTTCGACCTCCTCGTTGCTGATGTGCGTATATATCTGCGTGGTGGAAAGCTGCTCGTGCCCGAGTATCTCTTTGAGCGTCAGGACGCTGACGCCTCCCTTCTGATACATAAGCGTCGCCGCCGTGTGCCTGAGTTTATGAGTCGAAAGATTTCTGTTTTCCAGTCCCGCGAGTTTGAGATATTTTTCGACCGTTTTTTGCACCATTTGGTTGCTTATCCTCGTACCGCGATTTGAAATGAACAACGCGTTTTTGTCCTTGATCACGGTCTTTTCCTTTGAGCGCACGACTATGTATTCCGAAATCGCCGTTCTGCACGCGTCGTTAAGATACACTATCCTCTCCTTG
Organism: uncultured Clostridia bacterium; assembly: GCA_905235755.1. Taxonomy (GTDB): domain Bacteria; phylum Bacillota; class Clostridia; order Oscillospirales; family CAG-272; genus RGIG6816. The sequence goes on along the minus strand of CAJONA010000016.1, from coordinate 3,635 downwards.
TTGCCTTTTCCTACGACGCGCAGCGACGTAATGTCGCGCGAGATGTCCGAAAAATTTATTCCCACAAGTTCCGACAGACGCATCCCGCAGTTGAGGAACAGCGTTATCATGCAGTAATCGCGTATGCGAGAGCGCGAATTTTTGTCTTCGGCGACGGCGTGCAGCAAGTCTATGCTCTCCTGCTCCGTGAGATATTTCGGAAGCGATTTTTTCAGTTTCGGGCTTTCAATATCGGCGGCGATATTTTTATCGAGGATATGCTCGTGCACCGTCAGGTATTTGAAGAACGACTTTATCGCCGAAAGTTTCCTCGCCCTTGCGCTCGGCTGATTGTCGCGCTCGTTGCGCTCGAACGCCAAAAACTCAAATATCTCGCGCGACGTAACGCTCTTGACAAACTCCTCGTCGACCTCCTCTATCGAAATATTGTCGTATTCTTCGCTGTACGTCGGTATCCCGCGCCGCTTGGCGATGAGAAAACGGAAAAACTGACGCAGATCGAGACGGTACTCGTCGACAGTTTTTTGCGAGCGTTCCTGAACGACGAGCTTGTACTGCAAATATCGCTCGATAAGCTCGGACGTCTCGATATTCGAATGTTTTGACACAGCCGCACCGCCTCCCTTTTTATAATCCAATTATACATTAAAAAATCGGATTTGTAAACTTTTTTCGGCAATATATAAAATTTTTCGCTTATGTTATTGAAGAAAACCCGATTTTGGTTTATAATGATTACAGAAAAAAACAAGGGGAGCGCATATGAAAGAGAATTTTTTTAAAGCAAACCGCAAAATGATACTCAAACTGATGCTGACACATCTTGTAATGACGATATTCGGGCTGATGGTGTTCATACCGTTCAACCTCGACAATCAATCTATGCTGACCTTTTTGATCGTTGGCAGTATCTTTGCGATAATATTATATATGTTCCTCATCGACGTCGATATGTGGTATTTCGGCGCGGAGGACAAGCTGCGCGTCGACGCGGGACGGGAGCGCTATGCGCCTTTCAAGGGCTTCTTCATCGGGCTTGCCGCAGAGCTGCCGAGCATTGTGATCGGCGTCGTATACGCCGTTGTGTCCGTGCTCTACGAGTATTATCGGGCGTACCCGTCGGGCTCGTCGTTCGGCGCGGCGAAGATAATAACTTGGTTTATAACATTTTTGTGGAACGGCATGTATCTCGGCGTCGAGCGGACGACGTTCGGCGGCGGCGTCCCGCTGTTCTATCTGCTCATTCCGCTCCTTCCCGCATCTTTTGCCGGGTTGACGTATTGGCTCGGACTTAAAAATTCGCCGCTGTTAAAGCCGCCCGCAAGAGAGAAAAAACAGAAATAATCATAAAGATCACCGCTTTGGCATATCATTTTACGGAAAAACAGTAAGGCGGTGATTTTTTGAACAGACTTAAAAAACCGTTGGCATTCGTGCTGAAATTCGCGGCGTTTTCTCTCGCCGTTTCGCTGACGGCGATATACGTCGGCGGCACTGTGACAAAGACGGTATCGTCGTTTTATATCGAGGAAGCGCCGACAAAGATCGTCATCGACGCCGGCCACGGCGGACGAGACGGCGGAGCTGTCGCGGACGACGGAACGCTCGAAAAGGACCTCAACCTCTCGCTCGCGCTTTCGGTCGCCGATGTGCTCAAAATAATGGGTGCAGACGTGATAATGACGCGCGATAAAGACGTGATGTACGCCTCCGACGACTCGCCGCACAAAAAACTCGACGATCTCAATGCACGCATAAAAACGGTCAAAGACGCCGGCGACTGCGTTTTTGTCAGCATACATATGAACAAATTTCCCGTGGCTAAGTACAGCGGACTGCAAGTATATTATTCGCCGCAAAACGACGAAAGCAAAGCCGTCGCCGAGGCGATACGGTCCGCCGTGATAACGTATATTCAGCCCGACAACGAGCGGCAGGTCAAGCAGTCAGACTCGTCGATATATTTGCTTTCAAATCTCACCTGCCCCGCCGTGCTCGTCGAGTGCGGATTTTTGTCAAACCCCTCGGAGCTTGAAAAGCTGAAAGACGAGACATACCGCGACGCGCTTGCCGCGGTCATAGCGGCGGCTGTCATGGAATACGTAAGTTCAAATCAATAACAGACTGAGACAAAGGACGTACCAAAATGAAGAAAAAGACGGTTTATGTTTGCAGAAATTGCGATCACCAAACGTCGAGCTGGCTCGGCAGATGCCCCGCCTGCGGCGCATGGAACACGCTCGAAGAGGAGACGTTTGAATACGATGAGCCGACATCCGACAAGAAGAACACGCGGCTCTCGATGCTCACACGGGGCGTCGGTGAAAGCGAACCGATAGCGCTTACGGGCGGCGATATCCCCGAATATATGCGCGTAAAGACGGGCATGGCGGAATTCGACCGCGTGCTCGGCGGCGGTCTTGTGAGCGGATCTGTCATATTGCTTTCGGGCGAGCCGGGGATCGGAAAATCGACGCTCCTGCTTCAGCTTTGCGCTTTTCTCCAAAGCGAAGGAAAACTGCTCTATGTCTCGGGCGAGGAGTCTTGCGCACAGATCTCGATGCGCGCAAAGCGGCTCGGCATAAAGAGCGATAACATATTCGTCCTCACCGAGACGGACGCCGAAAAGGTAATAAAAAAATCGGAAAAGCTCGCACCGAAGCTCATCATCGTAGACTCGATACAGACGATGTACCATTCGCAAAGCGCCGCCGTTCCCGGCAGCGTTACGCAGATACGCGAGAGCGCGGCGATGTTCATTTCCGCCGCAAAGGCGAGCGGCACATCAGTCATACTCGTAGGACACATCAACAAAGAGGGCGGCATCGCGGGGCCGAAAATACTCGAACACATGGTTGACACCGTGCTGTATTTCGAGGGCGAGCGCCGCCAGAATTTCCGCCTCATACGCGCGATGAAGAACCGTTTCGGCTCGTCGAGTGAGATAGGCGTGTTCGAAATGACGGACAAGGGGCTTGTCGAAGTCGAAAATCCGTCGAAAATGCTTCTTTCAGACCGCCCGAAAAACACCAGCGGCAATTGCGCCGTCTGCGTTATGGAGGGCACGCGCCCGATAATCGCGGAGATACAGGCGCTGACGTCGCCGACGGTGTTCCCGTCCCCCAGACGCATGTCGGGAGGCATCGACTACAACCGCACGGCGCTGATAATCGCCGTTATAGAGAAGCGTCTCGGACTTCATTTTTCAAATTGCGACGTGTACGTCAATGTCATCGGCGGAATGAGAATAGAGGAAACGGCGAGCGACGCGGCGACCGCCATGGCGCTGATCTCGTCGATGCGCGACTTGCCCGTTCCCGACGACCTTATTTGCTTCGGCGAGATAGGACTTTCGGGCGAGATACGCTCCGTCAGCCGCGTCGGAGGACGCGTCGCGGAAGCGATACGGCTCGGTTTTACGAAGATAGCCGTTCACGAAAGGTGCGCGCACGACATCGAAAACGTCCCCGACGGCGTGAAGATCGTCCCGATAAAGACGATCTTCGACTTGCTGTCTCTTATGGCGAAATGAAAAAATTGCCGCATCGGCGGCAATTTTTTTGTTATTTATATTTCTTTTTCTTGCCGCGCCGCGCCGCCCCGCGCCCATTTTTTCGCGCCGCATCGGCGCGGGC
>CAJONA010000015.1 GCA_905235755.1 uncultured Clostridia bacterium | reverse complement strand
ATGCAAGCTCGCCGTCGTCGACAAGACGGGCAAAGTGCTCGACACAGCCGTCATCTATCCGACAAAACCGCGCGAGGACATCGAGGGCGCGAGAAAGGTCGTTACGCGTCTGATCACGAAGTGGGACGTCGACATCGTTTCGATAGGCAACGGCACCGCGTCAAAGGAAAGCGAGATCTTCATCGCCGAGACGCTCCGCCAAATAGGCGGAAAGACAAAATACATCATGACGAGCGAGGCGGGCGCGTCTGTCTATTCCGCGTCAAAGCTCGCCGCCGACGAATTTCCCGATTTTGACGTTACGCAGCGCAGCGCCGTCAGCATAGCGCGCCGCATTCAGGATCCGCTTGCGGAGCTCGTGAAAATAGATCCGAAGTCGATAGGCGTAGGTCAATATCAGCACGATATGAAAGAGGCGCGGCTCGACGAGGCGCTCTCCGGCGTCGTCGAGGACTGCGTGAACGCGGTCGGCGTGGACATAAACACCGCGTCGCACTCCCTTCTCTCTCATATAGCGGGGATAAACGCTTCCACGGCGAAAAACATCGTAAAATACCGCGAGGAGAACGGAGAATTCAAAAACAGAAGCCAGATACTTAAAGTGCCGAAAATAGGTGCCAAAGCGTTCGAGCAGTGCGCGGGATTTTTGCGCGTATCGGGATCGGACGAGATACTCGACAACACCGGCATACACCCCGAGTCGTACGACAAAGCGAGATCCATAATAAAAAAATTCGGATTTAAAGACGATGACGTCCGCGCACTGCACATCAAAGGTCTGCGCGAGATGATCGAAAATTACGGCGTGGAAAAATTGTCCGGCGAGTTGTCGACAGGCGTGCCGACGATACTCGACATCATCAAAGAGCTTGAAAAGCCCGGCCGCGACATACGCGACGACCTGCCCATGCCGGAGCTTCGCTCCGATATTCTCGATATGTCCGACCTCACGCCCGGAATGGTCCTCGACGGCGTCGTTCGCAACGTCATCGACTTCGGCGCTTTCGTCGATATCGGCGTGCATCAGGACGGGCTCGTTCACGTTTCGGAAATATGCGAAAAATACATTAAACATCCGAGCGAGGTCCTCTCCGTCGGCGACAAGGTCAAAGTCAAGATCAAAGCCGTAGACACGGCGAAAAAACGTATCAGCCTGACGATGAAAAACATCTAATTTATTAGCGAATTTTGCGCTTTGCGGCAACTCATTTTGTTCAAAGCGCATCTTTTGTGCACATTCTACAAATTAAAAAAATAAAATTTGGAGAATTAACATCTTTTCATTTCGGCTATTTGCTGATATAATGTACATAAGCATTTTTATAAAATCTTAAAATACAATTTAGATTTTTATAAGGTTTACCGACGGCGACGGAAGCCGAAAATAACTTATCGCCGAGAACGGAGTCACAAAAATGGCAAGCTTATCACTAAGACACATCTACAAAAAATATCCCGGCGGCGTTACCGCCGTTTCCGATTTCTGTCTTGAGATCAGAGACACGGAATTCATCATCTTCGTCGGTCCTTCCGGCTGCGGAAAATCAACGACGCTTCGTATGATAGCAGGACTTGAAGAGATCACGGAAGGCGAGCTTTTCATAGGCGACAAGTTGATGAACGACGTTGCGCCGAAAGACAGAGATATTGCAATGGTGTTCCAGAACTACGCTCTTTATCCTCACATGACGGTGTTCGACAATATGGCATTCGGACTTAAACTTCGCAAGATCCCGAAGGAAACAATAAAGAGAAAAGTTGATGAAGCGGCGCGCATACTCGGCATCTCTCACCTTCTCGACAGATATCCGAAAGCTCTTTCCGGCGGTCAGAAACAGCGTGTCGCTCTGGGACGCGCCATCGTTCGTGACCCTAAGGTCTTCCTTCTTGACGAGCCGCTTTCAAACCTCGACGCGAAGCTCCGTGCGGAAATGAGAGCGGAGATCACAAAGCTCCATCACAAGCTCGGCACAACGTTCGTATACGTTACTCACGACCAGGTTGAAGCTATGACGATGGCTACGCGTATCGTCGTTATGAAAGACGGTATCATCCAGCAGGTCGACACACCTCAGAACCTCTATGACAAACCGTGCAACAAGTTCGTTGCTGGATTTATCGGAACGCCGCAGATGAACTTCATCAACGGCAAGCTCGAAAAGAGAGGCGACGACATATATTTCGTATTCGGCGAAATATCGCTCAAACTTCCCAAGGAAAAATCGGAATTGCCTGAGCTTCAGGAATACATCGGCAAAGAAGTTATCGGCGGCGTGCGTCCCGAAGGCATCGTAGACACGCCTATGCAGATAGCCGCTCTCGAAGGCTGCTCGTTTGACGCTTACGTAGATGTGACCGAGCTTATGGGTTCCGAAATACTTATTTACCTTATTGCCAACAAGGTCGAAGTAGACGAGAATCTCGCTTCCAAGAAGAACATAGTAATCGACAAATCTGTCGAACAGCCGCTCACAGCGCGCGTTTCGCCGCGTTCGAAGGCACAGACAGGCGATACTATCACGGTAGCTATCGACACCGAGAGAATGCACATCTTCGATAAGGAAACAGAGATTTGCATCTGCCACTAAGAAAATCGAAAAGCCGCTCGCAACCGCGAGCGGCGTTTTTATGTAAACAGCCCGCGTGTGCGGGCTGTTTTTGTTTGATGATGTGCGCTGTGCGCGGATATTTTTTATCCTACTTCGGTTATAGTAACGTTTTCGGGCAGGATGTTCGCCTGAACGTAGACTATTTCGAGTATCTGAGAAAGTTCATTCGGTTTAAGTCCTTCGCTCGACACGACGATCGACGCTTTTTCGCCGTTTATCACGGCGACGCAGTTTTCAAAGCCCTTCGCTTTGATCAGGCTCTCGATGTTCGCTTCCAAAGCGATGTTCGCCGCTATTTCGGATATTCCCGACATCGCCTCTTCCTTCGCGGCGGCGTCTGCTTCCGACGCGTTGTCTACAACGCTTTGAAGCACCTCTATCGCTTCATCTCTGGCGCGCTGGCGTTCGATCTGTGACGCCGAGAAATAGCTCGCCGTTGTCGGCGCGGACGTGTCGCCGTCCCCATCTACTTCGCCTATCACCGATGTGTCGTCGGGCGTCCCGGACGCCTTGCCGAACAGCCGCCAGTTCGCGTATACGGCGCCGCCGATCAGAAGTACCGACAGCACGATCACAAGATTTCTTGTCCCTATCTTGCGAAATCCGTTTTTCAGCTTCTCGCCCGTGAACACGCTTTTAAATTTGAATTCCTTTTTTTCTTCCTCCTGCGGCAGCTCAAACTCTCCCGCCGACACGACCTGTTCAACGCTTCCGGCTCTCATTGCGGCTCTTGCTTCGTTTCTCATAATAAAATTCTCCTTTGATAATTATTTTGTTCCTACAATGCAAATTCTGTTACTTGACACTCCGAGCGCCGTCGAGATCACGCCGATAAGCTTTTTTTGCAGCGTCGGATCGTCGCCGCCCCTGCAAGCGACCGATACGCCCGTTATCGACGGATACACATTTTTCAGCAGCACGAGCGAATAATCGCCGTCTGTTCTAACGGTGACGTATTCGCTGTCATCGCCGTTATTTGAAGCGTAGATGTGTTCTGTGCTGCCGTCACACGTTATCATCACAACTGCGTCCCTGTCTCCCGTAACCTTTGCTATTACGTTATAAATCTTATTCTCAAGTTCGGCGATATATGCCTCATCGCTGTTTTTTTCAACGCTCGCGGACAAGTTTTTTTCTCTGCCCGATCCGACCGTGCCGAATATCACGAGCAAGACGCCCAGCACGCCGAGCGCGACGAGCAGCCATGTCTTCTTTTTCCCTGAAAAAATCTGCTTTTTTTCGTCAGTCATACCCGTCCTCCTTTACGCTGACGCTCGACGTGTTTTCAAATAACTTCAAAACGTAATTTTTCACCGAGGTTTTGTCCGTGCCGCGCGGCACGGTAACATCGATGCTTAAAATATCTATCGACGAAATGTCGGATGCGTCAAGCTCGACAAACACGCCGACGCTTCCCTTTTTCAGTCCGAATTCCGCCTCCACCCTCTCGGCGACGCTCGACTCGATATTCGCCTTTGCCAGCGATATGACATCGTACTCGCCGGACTGATATTCCGTCTGCTGTATCTCCTCGTATTCCGATATTCGATACGGAATATTCGTTATCCCCGCAATGATAGGCACAGCTATCGCCGCGAGCACGCCGAGCCGCGCTATGAGATCGACGTATTTTTTCATCTCTCCGTCGGGCGACATAAACGACACTATCGCCGCCGAAACGGAGATGAGCAGTATCGCACCGAGCTGCGAATATATTCCGTTCATTACACGTTCACCCCCGTTGCCGCCATGACAGACACCGCTATTATAAAGAACGCCCCAACAAAAGCCGTTATCGCCGTCAAAAATCCGACGACGCCGCTCATCTGCGACAAGAACGCGCGCTCCTTTTTCAGACCGAGCAGATCCGCCACGCCGCCAGAGATGTCCAAAAACAGCTTATTTATGAGCAAATTTGCCGTCGGCAAAATTACCATGGCGCAAATGATTATCGCTCCCGAAACGCCGACGGCCGAACGCACAACGCCGACGCTCCCCGCGATAGTCGTCATCGCGTCGCCGAGCGCCGATCCGACGAGCGGTATGAGCGTGCCGACTGTAAATTTCATGCCTTTGATAGCCGCGGTGTCGGCGCTTTTTGTGATTATGCTCTGAAAAGTCATGACCGCGGCAAGGATGATCCCGGTTATCGTCATAATATACGTTATGAGCTTTTTGATCGCCGAAGATATGCCGCCGAGATCTACCGAACCGCACATCGCCGACGATATCGATATTGAGAAGCAAACTTTAAGCAGCGGAAACGCAAATGACGTGCAAATCGCCCCGAGCAGCGTCACTGCCGCCGACACGACCGCCGCCGACGACGCGGCAAATGTTATGCTCCCGCCGGCGGCGCCGAGCACCGTCATTACAGGCAGAAACACTTCCAAGAATGTCCCCAGCCCCGTGATAAACTCCTCAGCGACAGAAAAGACAGCGCTCGTCATCGAAAATGCCGCCGCACAAACGCATAACACCGATATGAACTCGACTGCGTCGCCGATAGTCTTTGAGTAGACCGCTCCGCGCAAAGCGCCGAGAACAGAAGATATGATAAGAAGTCCGATGATGGTTGCAAGCGCCTTCGTCGCCGACGGCACGGCGGACGCGAGCGCTCTCAATATCATATTGAAAAACAGCCCGACACTTATGTCAGAGCTCGTAAATCCGCCGTCGGAAAGATCGCCGCCTATGATCTCTTCTATCTCGTCCGGTACAGCGTTTGAAATCTCGTCGATGTAGTCAGCCTCCGCGGCAAAGCACCTGACGGAAAAAAGAATAACGACAAAAAATATTGCAAATATCTTTTTCATTTAACAACCTCAAGCGCCATGCTTACAACTTCTTTTATAATTGGAAGCGCGAGCGACAAGATCATTATTTTCGCCGCAAATTCGACCTTTGACGCGACCGAGCTTTGCCCGCTTTCTCTGCAAACGGACGCGGCAGTGTCGGCGATTATGCTTATCCCAAGCGCCTTCATTATCGCTTTAAAATATACCGAAAAGCCCGACATTGCCGACATATCGGATATGTAGTCCGTCACGGGTACCATCAAAGCGACCGCCGCGCCGAGCAAGATCACGGTCGCAAGGATTGTCACGGGAACGACGAGATCGGACTTATAGATCTTCAATATTCCGACCGCGAAAGCGGAGACGAGCGCCACGCCGGCGATCTGCAGTATGCTCACAATCCGAATATGGTCTGTATTTTGTCGAAAAGTCCGCCGATCTCGCCGACGAGCATGACAAGCGCTATGATTATCCCCGCGATAGCCACAAACGTAGCCTGTTCGTCCCTGCCCGTTTTGGACAGGATCTGGCACGCAACGGCGACGAGTATTCCTATTCCCGCAATTTTAATTATCAATTCCGTGTTCATTTTTTACCTCTATAAAAGCAGTATAAATATCGCCGCGCCTATCGAAAACCCCATCGTGAGATAGAGTTTGCCGTCGCGGTCGGCTTCAGCCTTCGCTTTTTCATAAATTTCCGACATCTGCGAAATATATCTGTCGATGACCGAAAGCTGTTCCTCGCTCGAGCTTTTTCCGATGACGCCGCCGAACGAGCGAATGAGATTTTCAGCCTCGCCGCTCATTGAGAGCGAAGGCTCTGTCACATCAAATGCGCGCGAAAACGCGTCGAAATATATTTCTTCGCTCTCCGCGTCGGCAAGCGCCTTTAAAAAGCCGTTTTTTTCGAGGACGGCGTTTTCAAAGTTCCGCCAGATGAGCTTTGTAGGAGTGTCAAAGCAGCTGATCTGCCCTCTGACATATCGGAACAGTTCGAGAAATGCCGCGCACTCGCGCGACGCATTCCTCTTTCGCTCGCCGAGTATAAGACCGACGAGCACGGAAAAAACGAATATTATCGCACCACCTGCAAGTTTCATCTTTCGTTATCCCTCGTATCGGTAAAATCGAATTCGAATTTTCCATCCCTGCCGCCGCGCCGTATCCCGACAAGATAGCGAAAAACGCCTGCGTCGAGCAATGCTTTGATATTAGGGCGGCGCGCAATATCGGCGGCGCTGTCGCCGTGAGCGGTCGCTATAAGCGGCACGCCGGTGTTCTGCGCCGACAGAATGGCGCGTGCCTCGTCCGCGCCGCCTATCTCATCGCAAATGACAGCCTCGGGAGCGAGCGTTCGCGTCGCTATCTCTATTCCCGCCGCGCGCGGATAGCCGGACAGAAAATCCGCTATCGAGTTTTTGAACATATCATATATGTATATCTCCCTGCGCGTATCTATCACCGAAACGCGGCGCGCCGACGTTCCGCTCGACAGCGACGCTGCGACAGCACGAACGAGCGTCGTTTTCCCGACGCCTGGAGGCGAGAATATCAGCGCGCTGTCGATGATATTTTGGCGGCATATCTTGCTGATGAACGCGCCGTCAACGCCTGTGACGGCGCGAGGTATGCGTATGCAAAGCGACGTCAGATCGTACAGCCCTTTTATTCGTTCGTCCGCCGTATTTGCACTGCCACACACGCCTACGCGATAGCCTCCTTCAAGGCTGATAAATCCCTCTTTCAGAGTTTCGCTGTACGTGTGTACCGAATCCTCCGTGAGTTTGGCGAGCGTCGATGCTATTTCTTCATATGTGCAGATGTCCGTCTCTCCGGAAAAAAGCAGTATGTTTCTCCCGCCCATCGACACGGACGTCGGACGGCGGCAGTGCAGTCTTATCTCGGTAATGTACCTCGTCGACGACGGCTCAGACGCCAAAAGCGCCGATATTTTCTCCGCCGTATGACGCGGCAGATACATCAGTATTTTTTTGATTTCTTGTTCCATAATACAAACTCCGTTCAGCATAAATATATGGTTGTCCTCGCCGTAATATGCAAAATAAAAAAGCAAATGAAGACGATTTTCCGTCTGCATTTGCCGACAAAAAAAGCCGCCGCGGCTTGCTTGCCGCAGCGACTTTTATTTTTTTATTGTATCAGCCTTCTACCTCGGCGCGCGCATCTGACAAAGCCTTGTTGAGGTAGTAAACAAACGATGAGAACATTCCGTTCGAATTCAGTGCCTTTGCCGCATCATCTGCATAAGCGTCGGGAGCTTCCGCGTCTTTGATACCATTAACATATTCGCCCGATATGGAAGCGAGCATTTCTTCGACGGTGATGGCGTCGGAGAAGTATTTTTCCTCCACCACGCCATATATTACGTCTGCCGCATCGGCGATACTCATGGCGTTGACCTCGTCGGCTGTATATCCGGCAGCGTTAATGTCGTCTTCGAGAACAGATGCCAGCTTATTCAATAACGCCATATAATCCTTTGCGGCGCTCTTATCTCTCATATAAGCGTTGAGGTTTGAGCTGATCAAAGCGGACATCTCGCTCGTGTAGAATCCCGATTCGCTGATGACGTCATAAACTATACCGTCAATGTCGTTATAATCGAATGCGTTGATCTCGTTCTGCGTATACACTGTGCGCAACGTGTATATGAATTCCGTTCTGAGTTTATTTGCGTTTCTCGCAAATGTGGTGAATGCATTGACGCCATCGACATATTCCGAATAATCAATGCCGAGCTCGGCACACATCGAAGCATATATGCCGGTCTTTTCTTCTATCTTGTCGGCGAGAAGCGTACTGAGCACGTTGTCGTTCGAGATTTTGTCGTTCTTGAACTGTTCGAGCGAATACGCCTCGACAAGTACGTTCTTATACTGATTTTTGATGCGCGTCATATAATCGGCGAACAGCGTCGTGTTCGTGCGTCTCGTCGTGACGAGAGTCGAATAATTTATTCCGAGGAACTCGACTATTTCATCATACAGTTCATTTTCAAAATCAGCCTTAGTATATCCGTTATTTTTGAGCCACTGATCATAAAGCATATCGTGCACCTGATCGGGAATCTTCTCATCCGATGATAAATAAATGAATGCCATGCCGTAATAATCGGCGAGACGGTCGTAGTACCGATCTTTGAGCTGAGCGATGACGTCAAAGAAATACTGCGCGTCTTCTTTTGCTTTCGCATAATCGTCCCACGACAGCGTATACTGGGTGGTGCCGTCTGCGGGATCTGTAAATTCCATCACGGACATCATGAGCGCTTTTACAAGTTCGTCGTACGTATCTTCGGTGATGTTGTTCTCTTTTATATAGTTGTCACGAACATAATTGAATACGAGCGTTTCAAACTCCGTGACGCCCATATTCCGATAGACCTCCCACTCCTCGTCGGAGAGATCTTCCCAAATGACGAGCCTTGTCATCATCTTCAACGTTTCGATATTTGTGTAATAAGCTTTTGCGCTGTTTGTCGCCGACGTATACGTATCTAACAAAGTTCCCGCGAGAGAAGCAATCTTTTCCTTCACGGCGGTATCAAGTCCCGACGCGGTGTAGAGATTTGAATATTTTTCAGCCACGACAAGTTCTGTCAGCTTTGTGAAGTACCAGTCGTAAGGATATTTCGCTCCCGCACCGACGGACGTCGCATTGAAAAGGGATGTCGCCTGCGCCTCTGTGACGTTTGCGTCAGATATGATGCAGTCGATAAAATAATCCTTGTAATCTGCCGCCTGTTTTATTACGTTGCCGACACGCGATTCGTTGCCTGTGCCGACAGTCGTAAGATAATAGTCATACGTGTACTCGCTGCCGAGCGCGGCATATGTCTCATTTATAATGGCGCGTTTCATCGCTGTTGAAAGTATATCGTCGAGGATCGCGTCGTTGACGTAGTATATCGACTTAAAACTTCCCGTCGCCGTGGTGTAATAGCTGAGATACGGGCTGGTCAATGATTCGAGGTTCGTCGACTTTACGTATTTCCACTGATCCGGAAGCATTCCCTCCTCGGGATATCCCATGTATACGTTACCCGTCGTGCCGTTGTCCATCATGTAATCATGATTAAGTCTCGTTATCGTTCCGTCATTGTTCACGGTGTAGTTGACGCCTTCGATACCGTACTGGAACAGATTTTTGATCTCGGGGTTTGTAGTGAGTTCAAGGATAAATTCGAGCGATCTCGTCATGTCGGACGTATATTCCGAAACAGCGAGCATTCCGTTGAATACAGCCTCGTCTTCTACAAACGGGTTTTGCAATATTTTGACATCGTAATCATCGCCGTAGATGGCGGCGATCGACGCGTCGCCCTTAACGACGTCTACAGCAAAATCGGTCGAGCCCGACTCGGATGTGAAATATCCGGCGTTCTTGTATTCTTCCATTGTGGAAATATGGGAGATATATTGTGGTATTTCAAATAAGTTTTTGATCGAATATGAAGAATTTTCTTCCGGATTATAGCCCAACATCGGATCGCAGTATGTGCCGATGGCTATGTCGTCATCGTCGAACAGACGGAATATACCGAGCGCATCCGGGACCGTGTTCATCGGAATAACGTCCTCATTCGCTTTGACTTCGGCAAGGAACTCGGACAGATCGCCGTATGTGCTGACCGATTCGACGTCGAAATCGTATTTTTCGGCAAGTTTTTTGTCTACGACGAGATATGTGTATTCGGCAAGAAGATTATTGTTGGGAATGGCCTTGATATCGCCCGTAATGGCTTTGAGCAGTTCAAAATACGTCGGATAGATATACTGCTTGAATTTTGTGTACGTTTCGGTGTTCAGATCGCTTTCTATCGACTTCAGCACGCCGTCGCCGTCGAGCGTATCGTACATATCCTGACCGATTATCATCACGACATCAATAGGCGATTTTGCCTCGGGATAAACGACCTCGATGATGCCCTGCTCGTTGATCCTGGTGACTACCTCCGAATATTCGGAACGCGTTGTAACCGTCGTCGCCGCTAACGAAGAGACCTTGAATTTCCACTTTCCGAACGATTTGTAGATAGTTGAGGACGTCGCCTGCGAAAGCGCGGCGGTGTTGTATTTATTGACCGCTTTGTCCAGATTGGTGTTATATTGCGCCAATTCGACGCGATCCTTTATAACATCGTAATATTCATCGGGCGTGACGAGCGTGAGGTCGATATGGGTAGAATATGTAGCACCCATAATAGAGTTTATTGCATTTTCGACCTTTTTCACCGCTTCGGGCGTTGTCTCCTCGCTCGTTATGCCGAGCACGCTAATCGTACGAGGCAGACGTTCGGTCGACGAGACCTTATTCGAGCCTTCGCATCCCGTGAGAAGCACGGCTGAGCAAAGCATTATCGCAACGAGTGCCAAACACAATACTTTCTTAATCATTATCAGTTCCTCCAAATAATCTTGCCGATATTATTATAAATCAAACGGTATAATTAAATATACACATTCAACTGATATTTACATACGGTTTATTTTACACCAAAAACAGATTTCTGTCAAGTTCGTTTTTTATCATCGGCTGTGCTTTTGTTCCGATCGCTTTCTTTTGCTTTTAAAAAAAGCGTTTATCCTTTAAATTATATACAAATCCCGATTGCATTTTTCGTCAATAACAGCGACTTATCATTACTTTTGTGCAAAAGCGCGATCAAATTTATGTGTAAATCGCCGATTATTCTTTTACGAGTCGAGAAAGTCTTTGAGTTTCTTATAGCGCGACGGATGACGCAGTTTTCTGAGCGCTTTGAACTCTATCTGTCTTATGCGCTCACGCGTGATATCAAAATGCTGTCCGACCTCTTCGAGCGTGCGGACGCGCCCGTCGTCAAGACCGAAACGAAGCCTGAGTATCGTTTCTTCCTTAGGTGTAAGCGTGTGCAGTACCTCGCTTATCTGCTCGCGGAGCAGCGTGAACGACGCGGCGTCGGCGGGAGACGGAGTCTCTCTGTCCTCGATGAAATCGCCGATGTGGCTGTCCTCTTCCTCGCCGATCGGCGTTTCAAGCGAAATAGGCTCCTGCGCGATCTTCATTATCTCGCGTATCTTTTCTGGGCTCATGCCCATTTCCTTCGCTATCTCCTCGTCTGTGACCTCGCGTCCCTGCTCTTGAAGCATCCTGCGCGACACTTTTGTGACCTTGTGGATCGTTTCGACCATGTGAACGGGTATTCTTATCGTTCTTGCCTGATCGGCGATGGCTCTTGTTATCGCCTGACGTATCCACCACGTCGCATAAGTCGAGAATTTGTAGCCCTTTGTATAGTCGAACTTCGAAACGGCCTTCATAAGTCCGAGGTTGCCCTCCTGAATGAGATCGAGGAAGGACAAGCCCTTGCCCATATATTTTTTCGCTATGTTTACGACAAGTCTGAGGTTTGCCTCGACGAGTTCCTGCTTTGCGCGCTCGTCGCCTTCCGCCATGCGCTTTGAAAGTTCCATCTCTTTTTCGGCGTCAAGAAGCGGCACCTTGCCTATCTCTTTGAGGTACATTTTTACGGGATCGTCGAGAATGACGCCGTCCTGCGAAAGCGATTTTTCGATATTTTCGACGTTCTCCACCTCGTCGAGTTTTTCGTCGTCGATGTCGAATATCTCCTCGCCGAATCCCTCGGAGATATTTATGCCCATTCCTTCGAGCGTGTCGTGCAGCTTTTCTATCTGCTCGATCTCGTAATCGTCGCCGAGCGCTTCTATCATCTCGGAATACGAGATCTTGCCCTTCGACTTTGCCTTGTCTATCAAAGACTGAATGTTCGCCGCCGATTTGTCCTCGGGCAATTCGGATTTCGCTTCGCCGTCGTCTGCGATATCGCCCTCGGCGTCAGCGTCGAATTTAGCGTCGAGACGAGCGTCCATTTCGCTGTCGTCCAGTTCATCTGCCGTTCTTTTAATTTCTTCGTACGTCATTTTTTCCACCTTTATTTTGTCGTTTTTTTGTTTTTGATGATAGCCAGCGCCGCCGATATGTCGTCGTCCGCCAGCGAATTTTTTTCATTTTTGAGCGCTTTTACGTTCTCGATCAAAACGTCCTCGCCGTTGTCTCTCAGCTCCGCACGACGCTCCGTCATCGAAGATATCCTCGATATTTCGTCGATACCGAACGTCTGTGCCATCATTCCGATATCGGCTCCGCAATCGGGGGACATGATCGTCTCGAACACCTTGCGGTTGAATTCGGTCAGAAAGTCCTCCGCGCCGAGAGCTATTTTCCCGCTTCTTATCTTTTCGACGTTCTCCGGATACAGCATCAAAATGCCGATTATCGCCTCCTCGGCGCGCGACGCTTTGACGTTCGACGCGCGCTCGCGGTTGATCCTGTCGCCGTAGCCGACCGTTTCCGAGATTATTTTCGGCAAACGCTCGCTGTCCTCTTTCTTTTTCAAATTCCGCCTTCGGCGTGCGATATCGTTTTTCACGCTCGACCGATCTACGCCGAGCCGCTCGGATATAGCGTCGATGTATACCTGCCGTTCGACGTCGGAGTATATCGCGCTCGCCGCTTCGCACAGTTCGTTTGCCGCCTTTATCTTTTCCTCGGGAACGGATATGTTGTATTTCGATATCACGCTGTCGCAAAGAAATTCGAGTTTTGATTTGCTTCCCTCGACGAGGATCCTGAACCTGTCTGCGCCGAATTTTTTTATGTATTCGTCGGGATCTTTCGCGTCGCGCACGGTGAGCACCCTCGTTTCGAGCCCTGCTTCCGCGAGCATCGGCAACGCGCGGCGCGTGGCGTTCTGCCCCGCCTCGTCGCTGTCGTAGCAAAGCACGACTTTTTTTGTATATTTCGCAAGTATGCGCGCCTGATCCGGCGTCAGCGCCGTGCCGAGCGTGGCGACGGCGTTCGAAAACCCCGCCATGTGCATCGCTATGACGTCCATATATCCCTCGCAAAGGATAAGGTAGTCATAGCTTGAATTTTTCGCAAAGTTGAGCGCGAAAAGGTTTCGGCTTTTTTTGAACGCGGGCGTGTCGGAGGTGTTGAGATATTTTGGAGTCGAGTCGTCGAGCGAACGCCCGCCGAACGCTATGACGTTCCCGAAATTGTCGATTATCGGGAACATAAGGCGGTTGCGAAAGTAGTCGAAGTACCGTCCCGTCTTCGCGCTTTTCCCCGAGAGGAACGCCTCTTTCAGCTCGTCATCGCGGTATCCTCTGTCAAGCATATGCCGGCGAAGCGCGTCGAACGAGTTAGGAGCGTATCCGAGCCCGAAGCGCTTTACCGCCGCCGACGAAAGTCCGCGTTTTTTCAAA
>CAJONA010000014.1 GCA_905235755.1 uncultured Clostridia bacterium | reverse complement strand
ATTTATGATTGAGCAGGAATATCGCCGACACGGCGTTTTTCACAAATTCGATGACGGCGAGCTGTGCCGCGCCGCCCTCGCCGTGCGAAACGCACCGCATATAGTTGTACTGCCCGGCCTGCTTTGCCATTATGAGATTGCCCGCGAGGCGTTTGAGCCACGCGTCGCGCGGCATATCCGAAAGATACGCGCGAACGGCCGAAAACTCGCCGCCGTCGTCGCGGAATATCTCGCCGTTTGTCGCCGTGAGCAGGAAACTTGCGTCTATCGTCGCCCAGCCGTAAAGCGACAGTTTACCGTCGCGCGAGCCGACGTATTTTTCAAAAAAGTCGCCCGCTTTTATAACGCCGTGGCGGTTGCCGCCGACCGGCGAAAGTTTTTCTCTTTTAAAGCCCTCGAACTCCGCCGGAAGTTTTGCATAGGCGCGTTCGAGTTTGAATATCGTGCGCTCGTCGGTGTCGTCGGGAATGAATATGCAAAATCCCGGCTCGAAGTCGTGATCGGACGATATGTCGTCGTCGTAGCCCAGACACTCCGATCCCTCGCCGCAAAGCCCTACGGCACAGTGCGGAAGAATGTCGGCAAAATCCCGCTCGAGCATCGGCTCGCCGAACGCTTTATAGTACTTTTTTGAAAGTTCAAGACCTTTCATATATCGCTTTTGCCCTTTCGGTAAGATTTTGCGCCGTTATAAACCAGCCGTAGTATTTGAACGTCGGCGCGCTCTTTGTGCAGACGTACGCGTAATACCCGTCACGCGGGACGCTTTCGTCGTCGAATACGGATTCCGCCATATCGAGATATTTAAATACGTCATTATCCGATCTCTCCGCGCCGAGCTTCGCGTAATACAGATCGGCGAGGTTGAGATACGTTATCGCCGCCTCAAGCTTTTGCCCCGCGTCGTTTTCGACTATGTCAAGCGCCAAGCCGTAAAGGCGCTCCGCCTCGTCGTAGCGCGAAAGGTCGCACAGCGCCAGCGCGTAATTGTTGTACAGTCCCGCAAGGCGGCGATCGCTTTTGTCGAGGTTATTTTCGTATATCTTTTTGGCGCGTTCGTAATTATCGGCCGCCTTTTCCGGCTCGCCGAACACTTTATACACTGTCGCGCAGTTGAGATATGTCGTCGCGCCCGAAACGGTTTCTTCCATTTTGAGCAGCGGCAGTATTTCAAGGGCGTGAGCGGCTGCGAGGTATGCATCCTCTTTCGTGCCGTTCTGACGGTAAAAGCCCATAAGTTCGTTTTCGACTGTCAGCAGTCCGCGCAGGTCGTTTCCCTCGCGCGCCGCCCTCTCCCAGTATTCGAGATGACGGCGAGCGCCGGCGACGTCGTTCTTATCATATAAAAGCTCGTCGAGTTTTTCTATCACGCGTTTGACTGGTATCGGCTCGACGGCGGGACCGCCTTCATAAAAGTCGGACACAAACGGGCAATTAGGTTCTTTGTAATCCTCGGCGGAGACGCCGAGCTCTTTCTTTTCTTCGCTCATAATTATATCACGTTTGCGGTAAATGCACGCGCCCATTCGTTCATGCCGCCCATATCGTTTGAAAGGACTTCTTCTTCGAGTTCCTCTATTTTATCAATTTTGCCGTTGAGATAGTCGTTCAGCCGTTCGAGACAGCTTTCCATACGTAAGATCAGCCCGCCGAGGCGAGTGTCCTGCACCTCGAAGCCGTACGTTTTGTTGACGGCGTACCATTGCGTGCGGTACGCCTTGTGGAAAGCGCGTATTTTGGCGATGCAGTCGACAAAATCGCCCGCGGCGATGTTTTCAAGCGTCGCCTTGTCGCCCGCGAGATATGCCTCGCGCAAACGCGTACCGAGATCGAATTTTATCGCGAGCGCGTCACAAAGCGCCGCCGACGACTCGAACAGATACGAGAAATTCTTGCTCTCCTTTGCGTCATTACGGAGCTTTTCGGCATATTTTACGTAAAGCGACGCGTCGGCGCCGGGCGCACTGAGATCGAGTATGCCGAGAAAAACGTCGTTATACAGCCGCTGTTTGCAGTATGCCGCACTGCCGACCATCTCGTCCTCGCCGTAGACGTGATTTGGCAGGTCGAGGTCGACAAAAGCATCGTAACTCTCGCCGGTTATCTCATAAAATTTTGCCTTCATCTCGTCATCATCCATGCCTTCGGCGAGTGCCGCAGCGTGCATAAGCGCCGGAAGTACGGAGAAATACGGGCATTCGCCACCGTTGTCGCCCCACATCGTCAAAAAGACGTTCTTGATCCCGTTGTCAATGCAAGCAGGGATCGCTTTTTTGTTGCGGCGGATGCTGAGCCGCGAATGAGGCGCAAAGTTGCCCCAACACCACGCGCCGCCCGCGAACCACACCTTGTCAGTCAGCTTTTTGTGCGAATTTATCATGGCTACGTACTTGTCGTAGTCCTCGCTGTAATAGTCCCAATAGACGAGCGAGACTTCTTTCGGCATATTGTCCTGTATCTCGCGCGGAAATTCATCGACAGGTTGATACGCGCCGCCGCTCACGAGGCGGAAGAACATATCAGACCACATCAAAGGCTCAAAGCCGTATTTTTTTGCGATGTCGCACACTTTTTTAAGATGGCGCATCAGCAGTTCATATCTGTTTGTAAAGCCGTGCTTGTCGAGGTATCTGCCAAGTCCGACGTTGTGCGCCTCGTCCATACCGATATGGACTTTACGCGTCGTAAACGTCGTTGACAGCGTTTTGAACATATTTTCGACAAGCTCATACGTGCGATCCTCATCTGCGAGAATGATGTCGTCGATGTCGTATATCGGACGGTAAACGTCCCAGCGCAGTATTGATTTCAGGTGCGCGAGCGTCTGTATGCACGGAACGAGTTCGACGCCGACGCTTTTCGCATACGCGTCAAGCTCTTTGATCTCATCCGCCGTGTATCTGCCGCGCTTATATCCGAAAAACGGCTCGTTTTCGACCTCGTACGTATCCTCTGTGTAGAGCATCGCAAAGTTATATCCCATTTTTGAAATTATCTCAATGAATTTTTTAAGTCCCGTAACGTTTGGCACGGCGTTGCGTGAGCAGTCGATCATCACACCGAAATTGTCAAAATTTTTCATGTTTTCCTCCGCTGTGGCTTATCTGTATTCATTATACATTTTCGCTTCGTTTTTTGCAAGACTTATTTCCATAATTTCATATATATTGTATATATTTTTTTCGACAACGAAAAAAATACGCATTTTGTTGAATTGCTTTTCTTTTGCAAGCGAATAATATATTAAAAATATTATAGTTATGAAAGGCAAGGATCATGCCGAAAATACTCATCATCGGCGGCGGAGTCGCGGGACTTTCCGCAGGAATATATGCCGAGAAAGCCGGATACGACGCCGTAATTTGCGAAAAAAACAATGTCGCGGGCGGAAATCTCACCGGCTGGCAGCGCGGCGAATATCATATCGACAATTGTATCCACTGGCTGACGGGGACAAATCCCGCTGCCGAGACATACAATATGTGGGAGGAGCTCGGCGCTTTGGGCGGCATCGATATAATCCGCCGTGAAACGCTCTACACCTATGAAAAAGACGGCAAGACGCTCTCGCTTGACCGCGACATCGAAAAGCTCCGCACGGATATGCTCTCCCTCTCTCCCGCCGACAAAAAGGAGATAGAGGCGTTCATTTCCGCCGTCAGGACTGTTCAAGGTCTGTCGGGCATAGCGGGCGCGCGCCATGATAAGAAATCGGGCATCGCACAAACGGCGCTTAACGCGCCGAAGTTGCTGAAATACGCCATGATGACGAGCGGCGAACTTGCGGCGCGTTTTCACGAGCCGACGCTGAGCGGCTTTATTTCGGCTTTTCTCGGCGAAAAATTCATGGCGCTGGCGCTCATCGTCGTATTTGCAAATTTCTGCGGCGACAACGGCGATATTCCGAAAGGAGGCTCGCGCGCTATGGCGAAAAGAATGACGGACAAATTTCTGTCTCTCGGCGGCACACTTATGCTCGGTAAAGAGGCTGTGAAGATAAACGTCGAGCGCGAGCGCGCCGTCTCCGCCATCTTCTCCGACGGGGACATCATCAAAGCCGACTATTTTGTCGTCACGACGGACCTTGCCGTCGCGTTCAGAAAGCTTTTCGGCGTCGGTATGCCGAAACACTTGGCGTATCAGTATAAAGACGCGCGGTTGATGCGTTTTTCGAGTTTTCAGGCGGCTTATTCGTGCGACTTGCCGTCATTGCCGTTTGAAAACGACATCGTATTCGAAGTGCCCGAAAAATTTGTTTTGAAGCTGAACGCACAGCACATCGTTTTGCGCGAATTTTCGCATGAAAAGGATTTTTCTCCCGAGGGAAAGAACATACTTCAAGCGATGATCTTCTGCGACGAAAACACGTCGCTGAAATTTATCGAAATGAGCAAAAATCCGAAGCTGTATGCAAAAACCAAACGCTATATTGCGGCGGTCGTCGGGCAGATCATCGAGGAAAAATTCCCGGAGATGCGCGGCAAAATATCGTACGTCGACTCGTGGACGCCCGCGACGTACAAACGGTATTTCGACTCGGAGATAGGCTCTTATATGAGCTTTGCATTCTCGTCAAGATTCGTGCCGCGACGGCTGAAAAACGAGGTGTCCGGGATGCAGAATGTCGTCCTCGCCTCTCAATGGCTCGAAGTGCCGGGCGGACTGCCGATAGCGGCGAGCGTCGGGAAAAGAGCCGTGGAAACGATAATGAAAAAAGAACGCCGAAAAGACATCCGCGCAGCGTCCTTTATTTGAATATGAAAAAGCCGTCAGCTTTGCGCTGACGGCCTTTATTTTTGATATTACATACCGCCGAATCCGGAATGTTCGATACCTTGAATGAGTTTTCTCTGGCAGAACAGATACATTATTATAAGCGGAATGATTACAAGGAAGCCCGCCGTGTTCTTGACGGCTACCGAGTAAAGTTCGCTCGCGCCCGTTGTACCGGCAAGCTGTGAAGCGCTTATCGCAGCGAGCGTTTCCGGCGTCTTTTGCCAGAACGATATACTCGTCAGGAGCGCCGAATCCGTTGTCGGTAGGAACAGGTTAATATAGAACGTGTCAGTCCATTGCCACGAGAACGCAAGTATGAACACCGTCACAAGCATCGGAACGGACAGAGGCAGGATGATGTAGAAGAACGTCTTGAACACGCCGTAACCGTCGACGTATGACGATTCCTCAAGCTCATCGGGAACACCTCGATAGAATTGTCGCATGATGAATATGAACAAACCGTTTTTGAAGGCAAGTCCTGTCAGCGACAGAATTATCAGAGGTATCACCGTATCGATCAGTCCCTTTGTCAGCCCCAATGCGGAATAGATTCCAGTCGAGTCGAGCACGAAATATCTGAATTTCAGAAACATTGACGACTGCATAAACTGATGCGGCAGGAGCATCGTAATAAGCACGATGACGAACATAGCGCCGTTACCCTTGAATTTGAATTTTGCAAATCCGTATCCGATAAACGCGCATATGAACGTTTGCAAAATCGCGCAAGTGCCCGAAAGCAGGAAGGTATTCAGGAACGCCTTGAAATACCCGTTTTCGGTGATAAGATACTTATACTGATCGAGCGTCGGATATTTCGGTATATACTTAACGTCCGTCTGCAAGAAATCTCTCGGGCTCATGAACGAAGATGATATCTTCGAAAAGAACGGGAACAGGATGATGTACGACAAACCGAGCAAAAGCAGAAATCTGAATATGGCGATAAGCACCTTTTTGTAGAAATATCCGTTGAGGTATTTCGCTTTCAGTCTGTCTTTGAGCGGAGTGCGGTCAAAATCGACTTTTATCTTGTTCTTAGTTTCCTTTTTGACACGAGGAGCCGTATTATTGTTATTCATTTATCTTTACCTCCCCTCTCAGTCATTTCTGCGTTGATAGAACACAAATTTCGACAAAATCAGTGCCGCCAGTCCGAGCAAGAGCGCTACGGCAAGGAAATATACGATTGACGCGGCGGACTGTTCCGGATATCCGTTTATTTCGAGTATGTTCTGCATGAGCAAATTGCTTTCCGATGTGAGCGAGTCTATTATCGTGTAGACTGAGTTCGCCAAGATCATCGGGCTTATCATCGGCAGGGTGATCTTCCAGAATGTCTCCCAACCTGTCGCGCCTTCCATCTGACAAGATTCGTAGATGGAGGGTGATATGGACTGGAGTCCTGCGAGGAATATGAGCATCTGAACGCCTGCGCGGTTGATGATGTCGTAAATATCGGAAACAAGTCCGACGACGAGATCGACAAGTCCCGAACCGATTCCGAGGTTTTGGAACAGTATCGAGATATCCATCGCATTTACCAGTCCGTTCAGCGCGGAGGTGTTGACGGAGCCCGTATCTATGATCTCGCCGCTCGACATCGCTTCAAGGATAACGTTTTGCCCTGCCGCGTCGATCTCCGCTATGATACCTGCTCCAATGACGACAGGCACGAAGAATATCGCACGGAACACCGCGCGTCCCGCCATTTTCTGATTGAGCAGAACGGCGACGAACAGCGAAAGCAGTATTATCGTGATGATGTCGACTATCTGCCCGCCGATGCTCGTAAAGAGCATCTCGACGAACGTGACGGTTTCACCGTTCGCATTTGTCATTGTGAGCTCGTTTAAAACATATTTGTAGTTTTCCAATCCAGCCCATTCGAGATAGTAACCGCCGCCCTGTGCGATCGAATTGGTGTGGTAAGTCGCAAAGCTGAATTGCACCGTATTGAACACTATCGAAATGTAGAACAGAAGGAGTCCTATGATAAACGGAGCAAGAAATACCCAACCGAGTCTTGCTCTTCTTTCCATCAAAGACGCGCCGTGATGCTTTTTCTTTGCGGGAAGTGTTGCTTTTTCCTGTATGGTATTATCCATTATCGCGTTCCTCCTTTCAATCGCTTATAACGATATACGACTGAGAAGCTATCGTTCTGTAATCGGTATCGCTTAATTTTACCGTGACCTGCTTCGATGTGTAGTTGATTATCACGGTTTCGCCGGTTGACAGCACTGCTGAATATACGTTGTCAACAGCCGTCATTTGAGATACAGCGGCTGCTACCGTTTCTTTTCTGCGTTCGATCATCAGCGTGTTGTTTTCGTCAAGCGCTTTTTTGAGTTCGCTGTATGCGCTCTCGAAATTGGCCTTCTGCTTTGTTGTAGCCGTATACGCCTCTACGCTTTCGCACGTCGTAACGATGTCTTCGATATACGTTATATCGTCTTCCGTAACGAACGATTCCGGCTCTACAACGAACACTTTTCCGTTTTTGCCTTCAACAACGACGCTGTACGTGTTGTAGTTGATGTAGAACGTCTTTGATACGCCCGTATCAGACGTATATGTGACTTTGACAACGTCGCCGGTATTATATCTGTCAATTAAATGCTGAACGTCTTTGAGGTAATTTCTTGCCGCGTTGTATGCCGATGTAGCAGCAGTCTCTTCGATTATCTTGGCGTCGGCGTTCTGCGAGTTTCTTATCAAAGTGTCGACTTCGCTAACGATGTCAAAATAGTTCTGCTCTGCTGTTTTGTAATCGTCCCTTGCCTTTTGAGCAAGACCGAACATAACGGCCGCAAGCGACGTGTCCATACGGTATGCTGTCGGGAACGAATGATCCGTTATCGTCGCGTTCTGCATATCGCCGATGGCGTCGTTGACCATCTTGTAATATTTGACGACGTCATCTTTGAGAGTATCGAAATTCATCGAATAGTATTCGGATATCGTACTCGTCTTTACAAGGTTTGTATTTTGATATGAAAGAATGAAGTACAGTCCCGCGCCGTTTTCGATCGCTTTGAGCACCGCGTATTTCGTATCGCCTTCCATATTTATCGCCTTGCCGGAATAGTTCTTGTATCCGTGAAGGACTATGCCGAGGAACGGAACGGAATACGACGAAATAGCATATCCGCTGTTGTCGAGCGGCAGCTCAATTATATCTGTCGCGTATGGCAGCGTGTACGAGTTTCCTCCGGACACGAGCAAGTAGCCGTTGTCCTCTCTCATACTTCTGAGGAATTCGGATATGTAGTATTTTGAATCCTCGCGCATGAGCGGATCGTCGTTGTCAAAGTCGGAATTTATCTCGTAGCCGACCGTCTTTGCGGCGACAGCGCCTATGTTATATTTGTTGTAGGAACGGCTGAATTTTTTGTATATCTCGTCAAGCGCGTTTGCGGAAACTATATTTGCGGATCCTATCCTTTCGAAGTCCTGCATCACGTACTCGTATTCTCTGATCGTCGCGTATCTGCCGCTCATCGTCTTAGCCGTGTATTTTGAGAGCGAATACGACATCTTGTATGCTTCAACGTTCATAAAATCGTAGTTGGGATAGATAAGATATCCGTTTTCGTTTGCATACGAGATGAGTTTTTTCAGCCCGCTCTTGCCGCCGAGCGTTCCGTCCCAATCGACTGACGTCGGATAGTACGTTTTTGTCATCGTTCCGTTGCCGAAACCTGTGAGAACGTATTTTTGATTTTTTATTCCGTTCTCACCGAAATAGCTCATCATGCTTATCACGTTGTCAAACGTGGTCAGCGGTTTGGTGACCGTTATCGGGAAGGTGAGGAACGTGGACGACGCCTTTATCGCGCCGAATGATTCGACATACAGCGGGAGTTCGTCTGCCGTATCGGCGCCGAGCACCGATGAAAGCGCGCCCGTTTCGATCAGATAATCTCTGTATGCGTCTGCCATGCCGACGTATGTCGGAGCATAGTAATCGGCTCCGGACGCTTCCGCCGTCGCCGGATCTGAAAGCGTGATATATTTTACGGAATAGTTGCCTGTATATTTTGTGTCGATCGTCGTTGACATCGTCGAGGAAGATCCGAGCGTTCCGCCCGTTTCCACCGTGTCTTCATCGGTCGTCGAGAACAATGTGTACACGGTGTTATAATCCATCGAGATTGTCGCAAGGTTCGACCAAGCCATCTGTCCGAGGTTTGCCGTTATGCTCGCAAACGTCTCGCCTTCGAGGATTATGCCGACATAACCGCGAGAATACGATTTTATCTCAGTCTTTGGCGGACGGTTGATACGCGCCGTCGTGTACGTCACATCATATTCCTCTGTGAGTCCGAACACCGGCACTTTCGCTCTTTCGGCGTTTGCCGATCCGCTTTGAAGCTGTACCTTGGCAAAGTCCTGACCGTACATAACGCCGGTTCCCTGCGTGCCTGTGTTTATGGCTCCGGAAGCGTCGTAATATTCAAGAAGCGTGCCGCTGCCGTCCGGTATGAATATATACCCTCCGGTGCGCGATACGTTGCCCGTGTCGACGACGGATGTGCATCCGAAATACGGCAGGAGGACGATCGTCAGCAGATTGTAGTTTGTGCTGTTATATCTTATTGATTTTGCGGGGACAGTCGCCGTAAGTCCGACGTCGTCGAGCGTATACTCGACAGCGAGGCGGAAGAGCGGGAGTTCCTTTTCGTTCGCCTCATATCCCGTTTCGTCGTGGTCTGCTTCAAGTTCGTCGTACGTGTAAGACGTGCAGTATTTACGAATGAGTTTCTCGACCTGAGATTTGACACGCTCTGTACCCTGGAAGACGTATATCACCATATCGTGGTTTTTGTCAAGACACGGATATTCCTGTCTCCAAAGCTCGATCATGAGCGAGTTTGCCGGATCGGTCTGATCGTATTTTTTGTAATAAGTTCCGTTTGTCATTTTGTTATACGTCGTTTTTTCGGCATCGGACATGATGCTGACCGAATCCCGCAAAACGTCACGGATCTTATTTTCAAAACTCGCGTCGGTTATCCATATGGGGATAAGTCGTTTCGATTCAACCGTGCCGAGCGCGTACTCGACACGGACGCCGTTTGTAAGCGTTTTGAACGCAAGCTGTTCCTCTGTCGCCGCGCTTCCGAAGCTCGAAAGGTACGCCGGCGTGCCGGTAAGTGTATCCTCATATTCTATAAGGATCTGTGACAGCAATGCGTTTTTCGCAAGGTTTGTCGATATCGTCGTTTCATTGAGATCATACGGGTTTGAGAACGTGTACTCGCCCGTTTTCTTGTTTTTCAAGGCAAATTCGCCCGAATCGGTGTCGAAATACATCTCAAACATGTCGTTTTCATACATCTTGGTCATCGTATCGACCTTCGCCTGCTGAGTCGCATACGTGTCGGTATAATAATGGTAGAAATTATCCTCGGAGTCGACCGCGCTTTCGAGTGCGAACACCGACACGGTCAGAGATGAAATGAGCATAAGCGCTGCGAGCGCAATTGATATAAGTTTTTTAACTTTCATTTTATTCTCCTTTCCGTGATCAATAAGAGCGGTACGAGATCTCTGTTATGATCTCGCCTACGAAGCTGACCATCCTCGTAACGAGGTTTGAGAACAGCATCACGATGAACGCTATGAAAATCATCGCAATGATCGTCGCCAGCACCATCAGGAAGTTTTTGCCCGTGCTGTATCCGTGAGTCGTCATTATGCCGAAGAACAGCAGGAAGCCAACCCAGATAAGAGCGATAGATTGAAGAAGCGTAACTATTGCGACCTCGTCGGCGGTGAGTATATTCGTAAGGAGCGTCGACGGTATGCCGAGTATTACGAACGGCACAAGCGAGTATGACGTAGTTATGAATATATCTTTAAATGTGCCCTCACCGTCGAACAGCGTCGTCAGACACCAGTTGCCGACGATGAACAATATCACAGGCACAAGCACAGTCGCCATAAGGTAGAACGGATTTGCCGTATCCTTTCCGGGATTATACATCCAAGATGCGCCGACTGTCTGGTATACGCACGTCAGCGTCGCCATGGCGAGCCAGAACAGACCGCCGCGTACAGAGCCGCGTTTTTCGTGTTTAAGATCCCAGAAGCCGTCGAACGGGTGCGTAATAATGTGGAATCCGAACATTATCTCCTCGCCGAAGGTGCGCTTGCCCGTTTTTGTCGCTCCCTCCGTATTGCGCTTGCTGACATATTTCAGTCCCTTGACAAGCAGCACGACAAGAACGATTATGATTATCGGAACTACCCATATCCATTTGCTGATCCACTGTTTTCTGACCTGCTTATATGCGTCATAGTAATCGGTGGTGTCGTATGCCGATTTGAAGTATTCCAATGAAGCGTCATATTTTCCGTTGCGCATGAGGTTCTTGCCCACGCCGACGTATGCCGAGTCGCAGTTTACGTTATATTTCAGTATCTGCTCCCAGTCATATTGCGCCTCTTCATAATTGCGCTTTATGTCGTCGTACAAAGCCTGATTTATAAGATCGCCATACTCTGTACGTTTATATATCGTGACGGCGTTCTTATCTGAGTCGAGTATGTAGATGTCGCTGTCAAAGAACGTTATTGCCGCCGCTCTTGACAGATTGCCGAGCTGCGTTCCGACGTCGCCGAACGCAAACAAGAGCACGCCGTTCTGATCGTATACATAAGTTCTCGAACGAGTGGAGTCTATTACAGCCCACATTCCGTTCGGTCCGAGAGCTATGTCCGCAAGCTGCGATACGCCCGTGCCGCCGAAGTTCGACGACATGAACGAAAGCTCGCCTGCCGGCATAGCGAAGCCGGAACGCAACATTACGTCGGAGCCGGAGACGTTAAGTCTCTTTATCGGAGCGAAGTCCTCGTCAAACGATCTTATAGCGTCTTCAAATATATTCGAGTCCTGACTCGTGTCTACCGTAGCCCATACGAATCCGTTTTCATCGACCGTACATCTGTTATAACCTATCGTAACATCCTCGTCTATAACGGAATTGGGGAAAAAGAATCTTCTGAGCTTGATTATCCAGCTCACAGCAGTTTTCTGAGAACCGATGAAGCTCTCGAAATTGCCGTCCTCGTCATACGAGAAAATACCGGAATACGTCTGAGACGACACGATATACATTCTTCCCGCCTTGTCGACAGCTATCGAAACAGGCTGGAACGACGTGTCCGTGCCCATGATTTCGGCGTCTGGAGAATATATTATCTTGACGAAGTCACCGTCGAGCGTGAACACGACTACTCTCGCCTTGGACGTGTCGCAGACGTAGATGTACTCATCCGTGACGAAAAGTCCCTGAGGATCCGCGAGTGCGTCGGGAACGCCCTCGGAGTTGACAAAACTCGTTATTTCAAATTGATACACAAATTCCGAATTGCATACGACGACTCTGGCATTGCCCTTGTCGGCGATGTAGATATTGTGATTATCATCGACGAATATGTCTCGCGGATCTTTCAGCGGAGTGTCCATATTCATATCGAAATTAGTCACTTTCTTGTCCGGCACGTACGCGTGAGGCGACGGAAGCACATTCTCATTTATATCGTACGTATATGTCGTGTACGGAGCGCTGGCGGCTTGTGCGCCGACGCTGAACATAAATAACATTATGAACGCGAGAGCAAGTATCCTACAAAGTTTTTTCATATCTGCCCTCCTTAATCCTTCATACCAGAGGACGCCATCGTTTCGACGATGCCGCTCTGAGAGAATACGAATACCAGTATAGGCACTATCATCATCACGACCGCGGCGGCCATTCCGACGCCGGCACGGCTGACGCCGCCCGATACGACCTGCTGGACCGCGTAGTTGAATGTTTTGTACTGTTCACTCATGACGTACGGAGAGGAGCCTTTGTTCCACAGATCTTTGAACGAGTACACGATAAGCGTCAGCCACGCAGGCTTTACCATCGGCATCGCTATCGTCCAATACGTGCGGAACTCGCTCGCGCCGTCAAGACGCGCCGATTCAAGCACCGCATCGGAGATACTGCCCTCCATGAACTGCTTCATAAGGAACATACCGAGCGTTGCGCCCCACGCCTCCACGATCCACGGCCAGTATGTATCTATCAGACCGAGAGCGCTCATCGTCATGAAGTTGACGATGCTCGCGACCGTTGCATGGAACATGAGAGAATATTTGACCGCGCGGAACATTGTCTTTCTGCCCGGGAATTTGATTTTGCATATAGCGTATGCCGCGAGCGAACCGAACACGAGGTTGCCGAACGTTCCGACCACGGAGATAAGCACCGTGTTGAATATGTAACGTGAGAACGGCACCCACGACGTCGACATCGACGAGAACATCGCCTGGAAGTTTGAAAATGTCGGGTTTATAACGTAAAATCTCGGCGGGAAGTACCACAGCTCGTCGAGCGGTTTAAGCGACTGCACGACTGCGTAGTACATCGGGATAAACATGAACGCACCGAAGATAACGAGGAATATTGTGATACCGACGTCGCCCCCTGCCGAACGGTTGAGGACAACTTTATGATTTCTTGTTCTTAACTTTTTACTCATATTATTGTCCCACCTTATCAAGCAGTTTGGTTACAAGCAAGTTCGATCCGATCATTATCGCGAACAATATCACGGCGATAGCCGAGGCGTAACCGACCTCAAAACGCTGGCCGCCGTAGTCCTCAAGATGGTGGACTATCGTATGCGCGCTGTAGTTTACGCTCGGGAAGCCCGCAAGCGCCGTAACTATCGCGCCGAAGCCGAACGACTGCGATATCGACATGACGGCGCCGAACAGGAGCTGCTGCTTCATATTCGGGAGCGTGACGTACCAAAGCTCTTGCCAACGGTTCTTTATGCCGTCGACGGCGCCGGCTTCAAACTGCGCCTTGTCGATCGTCTGAAGACCGCCGATAAACGCAAGGAACGAAGTTCCCAGCGACGTCCAAAGCGCGACGACGATACATATCGGCATGACGTA
>CAJONA010000013.1 GCA_905235755.1 uncultured Clostridia bacterium | reverse complement strand
ATGTGGCCGCCCGAACCACTTCCGGCTTTAACTCGACGGATCTTTGCCATTTTCGCCGGTAAATTTTGCGGAGCAAAATTTAGAAACCAAAGGAGCGGTGCGACGATGTTTCAGGCGAGGGCAAACGACGTATTCTCTCGGCTTTATATGCAATCCGCAAGCGCTCAAGCGGCACGCTTGTCTGCTTCTTTTGTAGCGTAGCGGCCGCGAGGGAGTGAATGACAGCCTAAATGGCTGTCAGAGCCGAGCGGTGACCGAGCCGCAGCGAGACCTTTTCTTTCAGATAAAGAAAAGCACACCGTCCCCTTCGCGCACCGCGCGAGAAAAAAGCGGCGCGAAAAAGCAGCGCGGCGCAAAAAAACGCCTTCTGCCGCCGGACAGAAGGCGTTTTTTATATCGAATTCAATACGACAAAGGACAATCCCGCGATGATCGTCAAGATCGCAAAGACCGTTGTCAGCTCGAAAAGTTTTATGATGTTTTTATTCATTTTCTCCGGCGCCTGACTTATTTTGCGCAAAGAGAAAATTTTTATTCACCATTCGTCAAAGTCCGAGCAAGCTCGATGCAACGGCGAAATAAAGCAGAAGCGAGAGTGCGTCGACGATCGTCGTTATGAACGGACTCGCCATAACGGCAGGATCAAAGCCTATCTTTTTCGCCAAAAGCGGAAGCGTACATCCGATAAGTTTTGATATTATTATTGTGAAAAGCAGTGTGAGCGACACGACGAACGCGACGGTGAAGCCGTTGACTTCCGTTGCCCAGAACATACCGTCGATAAACAGCACCTTCAAAAATGCCACAGGCGCTATCGTCAGTCCGCACAGGATAGCGACGCGGACCTCTTTCCAGATTATTTTAAAAACGTCGCGCAGCTCTATATCGCCGACGGAAAGTCCACGGATTATCGTAACGCTCGCCTGACCGCCCGCGTTGCCGCCGGTATCCATTATCATAGGTATGAACGCGGTCAGCGCGACGCACGAATAGAGCGCCGCCTCGAACGAGCCGATGATCTTCGACGTAAACGTCGCGGACACCATGAGCAGCAGCAGCCACGGTATGCGCTTTGCCCATGTCGCAAAGACGCCCGTCTTCATATAAGGCTTTTCTGACGGCAAGATAGCCGCCATTTTTTCGATATCCTCGGTCGCCTCGTCTTCCATAACTTCGAGAGCGTCGTCGATGGTCACGATACCGACGAGCCTTTTTTCACGGTCGACGACCGGAATTGCGAGATAGCCGTATTTTTGGAACTGCGCGGCGACAAATTCCTTGTCGTCCGTCGTTTCAACGACTATCATATTTTGGTGCATTATATCGCCGATCTTGACGTCTTTGTCGGCGATGAGCATAGACCTGACAGACACGACGCCAACGAGGCGTCTGTTGTCCGTGACGTAACATGTGTAAATAGTCTCTTTGTCGACGCCCTCTTTGCGTATCTTGTTGAACGCCTCGTCGACCGTCATCGTCGGGTAAAGACTGACGTATTCGGGCGTCATGATGCTGCCCGCGGTGTCTTCGGGATAAAGCAGGAGCGCGTTTATCGACTTGCGCGTCTCCGCGTCGGTGTTTTTAAGTATGCGCGCGACGACGTTCGCGGGCATTTCTTCGATGAGGTCGGCGGCGTCGTCGAGATAAAGTTCGTCCATCACGGCGCGAAGCTCTTTATCCGAAAAGCCTTTTACGAGGATCTCCTGAAAATCCGCGTCGGCTGCGGCAAAAAGCTCCGCCGCCGATTCCTTTGACAAAAGACGGTACGTCAAGAGAATATCCTTCTCGTCCAGTCCTTCGAGCGCCTCGGCGATATCTATCGGGTTGACCGACGACAAAAGTTCTTTGAGCGCAACTATATTTTTTGCTTCTATGAGCTCGACTATTTTTTCATGCAGCTCGTGAATTTGGTTTTCGTTCATTTTCTTGCTCCTTTCACGGTTTTGAAAGGCGATTTTTATAATGCAAATCAAAAGCGACCTGCCGTTACAAAAATCCCCGTTGGGAAGTTCAGTTCGGGCAGGCCGCGATAAAAGGCATGAAAATTACTTTGGGAGCGCGACGCGATCCCAAAAGCGCATATCATGACATAAACCTCGACACAGCCCCTCGCTACCTCGACTTCCGGAATCCATCGTGTTCACCTCTTTACAATATGTTATGAAATAAGTTTATCTCAAATGCGCCGATTTGTCAAGAAAAATTTTAAAAAACCGCACAAAAAAGGCTCCCCGAAGGGAGCCTTTTTTAATTTAGGAAGAATTGACTTTTATTAGCCGAGTTCTATGGATTCAGCGACTACGTAGTATACGCCGTCTTCAACAAAGTAGTTGAAAGTGATCGTAGCATCATAGTTGCCAAGAAGTGTTTTCTGGATAGCGAGCGTTCTGTAAGCATCAGAGAATGCAACGCCCCAGTAAGAATCAGTTTCTACGCCTTCGGAGACGAATTTAACTGTCTTGCCTGCGAGAGCACCGTCAACATCGCCTGCTGCGGTTACGGAAGTAATTTCGCCTTCAAGGAATTCGACTGCGCCGTCTGCCGTGTAGTAACCAGCTGTCTGAGCTGTGTAAGTCGTTGCTTCACCTGTAGCAACTACGATAGCTGTGCCGTCGCCTGCTGCATAAACAACGCCTGATACCTCTTCAACGGGATCTTCGGGATCTTCGGGATCTTCAGGATCTACGGGATCTTCAGGATCTACGGGATCTTCAGGATCTACGGGATCTACGGGATCTACGGGAGCTGCCTGCGGTTCTTCCGTGGGTATTGCTATCTCGGAAACGTCGCCGCTTGTTTCACCGATGATGGAGATCATCGAGCAAGTTGCAGCTGTGCCCTGATACTGGAATGCTGTTACGAACAATGTCTGCTCTGCAGCATAGAGCTTAGCGGGTGTAGTAACTGTGATGGAAACTATGTCGCCGTCTGTCGGAGTAACGATGACTATCTGCGTGTTACCGTTGATAGCAACGTCCTTCGTTGTGTTGAAACCTGTCTTGATGATCATATGATACTGGTTCGGAACGAAGCCTGTTTCGCCCTGTACGTAAGGAACGAAGCTTATTGTCTTGAGCTCGGAAGGATCTATCGAGATCGTCGTGCTCGGTGTCTGGGCCTCTGTTGCGTCCGTTGTATCGTATGTTGTCGTCTTGTTGTTCGGATCGTATGCGGATTCTGCAGAGAAGATAGCCCATACGTTCTTCTGAGCGTCTACATAGTATCTGCTGTCAGCAGCATATGTTCCGTCTGTATCCTTAACCGGTGTCGTAGCGCCGTCTGTAAGGATCTGGAATACTGTTGCCTTGTTAGGATCGAACGAATAACGAGATTCGCCTACAACACCCTCATACGTTACGTATGTTGTGTACTTGAGCGTGTAAGAAACAGCACCTGTTTCTTCGCTTATATTC
The DNA here is from genome assembly GCA_905235755.1 of uncultured Clostridia bacterium. Lineage (GTDB taxonomy): Bacteria > Bacillota > Clostridia > Oscillospirales > CAG-272 > RGIG6816. The sequence continues at coordinate 11,580 of CAJONA010000013.1, read as the reverse complement.
TTCTCATAGTACGGGTTGTAACCGATCGTCATTGTGTATTCGTTTGTTTCACCGACTGCAACTTCCTGGCCGCTTGCAAGCGTCTCCATGATCGGTGTAGCTGTGCCTGTAGCTGTGTAGTCGATTATGTAGCCAACATCAAATGTGCCGAGGACAGGATCTTCAAAGCCACCGTATGTCCATGTCGTAGCCGCGCCGGCTTTCTTCAACTGGAACGAGTATGCGAAACGCATTCTTGTACGATAGTTGGAGGATGTGCCGTTGTATGTGAGGTTAGCAAGGAATGTGTTAGTTGTATCGTTACCAACGTTGACCATGCCGTTAGCATCGCCATAGTAGTAAGATTTAACTGTATCAACTGTCGTGTAAGCATCGGAATCAATGCCTTCGATCACGTACTTGCCGTCGCCGTCAAGAAGCAGAGATACATAGAGGAGGTCTTCTGCCTTGAACTTGTTGACCGGATCACCTCGTCTGTTAGACGCGGGGAAGTTAGCCGGATTGTAGAGAGCGCCGTCAGAGAAGATCTTCGCAACTGCAGCAGCTTCTGTAGAGGAAGCAGCCCAGATCGTTGTAGCGTCAGCCTTAACTGCGTATGTCTTGACACCGGAACCTACATAGAGGTCTGTTACTGTGTCAACAAGGAATTTGCCTGTCTCGCCTGTAAGCTCTACGCCATACTTCGTCCAGTCGATGTAACCGAACAGATCGTGTGCATCATACTCAACCTCTTCGAAGAAGATTGCATAGTATTCAGCTTCTTCATCATAATAATCATGATCATCAACTGCAACATAGTCGCCGTCTTCGAGAACGTAGAGTGTAGCACCCAATTCTTTCATTGCAGAGAAGGTGTCCTCTGTTATATAAGATGTAACATCATAGTAATCTCTGTATTCGTCTTTGATGAAGTAGTAACCGTCAACATCAGCAAAGAGTGTGCCTGCAACAAAGAGAGAACCGAATGCGCCGTTGATGTAGCCTGTAGCTTTCATGATCGGGAGATCGCCATTTTCGGGATAGTAGAAGCCGCAGAGGTTAGCGTCGCCCGGAACACCGTGCATAAACAGACCGTTGAAGTTGTTTCTCTGAACGGTTACTGTATAGATCGGATCGCCTGTATCGGGGTCTTCTTCTACATCAATTTTAGTGGTTGCGATGTAGAGACCGTATGCTTCGATGAAGTCGTCAACGTCATCTCCATTGGTGAATGTGTATGTTGTTGTAGCCTGTTTAGCACCGGCAGCAAGGAGATAAGCTTCGCCTGCTTCTGTGAAGCGCCATACTTTAACTGTTGTTTCGTCTTCGTCAGCGAAGAGAGCGTCGATGCCGAAGGAGTTGATGAACAGAGCGGATGTGTAACCGTACTGGAGACGTGCATACATATTTTCAGCCGTAGCTGCTACGTATGTATACTCTTTATCTGCTGCTGCGGAGAGTGCGGAATTAACAACTGTTACGTTGTAAACGCCGTCTACGGAATTTGTGCTTACGCCTGCGACAAAGCCCTTAACGGAAGCGGACTTAGCTGTGTCAACCATGCACCATGCAACGGAGTTGTCGTATGTTACATATTTAACAGTGTGTCCAACGAGGCTATCTGTGCCTACTACTGCGCTGAGGAGTTCTTTGCCTGCTTTGAATGTTACGGTGGATGTTACGCCATCAACCGTTACATCGATATCAGCATAATCGGAAATCGTTGCGGGAACATAAACTTCAGAAGTTGTTCCGTTAGCGTTTACGATCGTGTATGTGTAGCAATCTACACCGTCAACATCTGTTGTGTCTGCGCTTATAGCGGAAACATAACCTGTTGTGAGAGTTGCAACATCGATTACCTTGTACGGGTCAACACTTTCAACACCGTAGAGAGTCTTATCAACGTTGCCGCCCTTGATCTGACGTTCGTTGCTTACGCAGAGTACGAGCTGAACTTTGTTTGTAGCTCTATCCTGAAGCTTCCAGTTATCTGTACCGCCGGCGAATACGTCGTTGTCAGCGCCTGTAGCGTCGAGGCCTCTCTGTGTCTGAACGATCTGGTCAACTACGAGACCGCCTACGTTGTTACCCTTGAGAGTAGTAACGGAGAGCAGATAGTTGCCGAATGCGTCATATATTTCTCTTGATTTGTTTGCGCTGAGATACGGATCTGTATCGTTACCGCCGATGTACTCGTTGCCGATGTCATACGAAGCGTTGTTGACGCCTACGTAGTACATAGCGCGAGACGACTCTTTAACAACGGCTATATCATATATACCGTCTCTGTCGATATCGGAGAAAACTACATCACTTTCGCCCTGTGCGGGTTCGAGGATGACAGCCTTAGCCTGCTCAGCTGTGAGAGGAGCTGTTGTATCGATAGCGGTTGTATCGATGCGACCGTCAACGATGAAGTTGGAGATGACGCCGAACGATGTGTTCGTAGCAAATGCGCCTTCAACTTCGAGTTCATATGTTACGAACGACGGAATGTTGGACGTAAGTGTGAACGATGTTGTGACTGTGTTGTCGTCGAAGTAATCTTCATAGTCGCCGTGAGCGAGAAGGATATCTTTCTCATAATCGCTGAATTCAGCGCCCGCGTAAACTGTGTCGCCAACGTAACCTACAACGCTGAGAAGTTTCTTTGTTGTGGAACTCATAACGCCTTCGGGAGCATAAACTTTGAGCTCTTTGTCTGCGCCTGTGTATTCGCTGACTATCGTGTATTCTACGCCGTCAACTACGAGTTTGTCGCCGTTCCAGTAAGCTTTCGTCTCTGTGAGACGTGTAGCTTTTGCGCTGTTGGCAGCTGCATTAACGGCTGCTCTCCAGCCGGATACCGTGCTACCTGTTGTGCCTTCCGCTCTGCCTACATAAGTATCAACAGCGTCTGTTGTGTTCTTAACGAGCGTAACGCCTGTCGAGCTGTTGAGAAGACCTCTTTCGGCAACTGTCGTGTAAGCGCCTCTCTTGAAGGAGAGTGTGATAACTTCGCCTACTTCGACTACGTCGAAAGCGTTGTTTGCGGTTTCGTCAGCTGCGAGAGCTATAGCGGAGAATGCAGCAGGTGTAGCTTCGATTGCCTCACCGGTGAAAACGTTTATAAGAGTAACGTTTTTGGAGGAGTTTTTGTCAAGCGCGCCTGTCGTCTGATAAAGTTTGCTGTCTGTATACATGGAGGGGTATGCAGCGCCGGAAGCGTATGTGTCGTATCTACGGAACACCTGAGTTGTGTTCGTGTATACGTACGGAGCACTTGCTACAAGGTACTGAACCTTAACTGTAGCTGCGCTTGCTGTTGCGAAGTATTCGCCGAGGTCTACGCCGAAGCTCGTAAGGTTGATCTTCGCGTTATCGTCGGCACCCGTCCAGTATGCACCGTTCATGATGGAGTACAGAAGGTACGCGCCCTCGCCTTTTGAAAGCTTGTAATCAGGGTCGTAGATCTGTGATTCTGCAAGGAATACACTGTCGATAGCGCCGCAGAACGTGTTTGCAACATATGTATAGTTATGTGCTTGTTCGTCCCATGTCGTGCCTTCTACAAGATAAGTGTAGTCCATAAGTCTGACGATAACTGCGCACGCCTCTGCAAATGTAACTGTGTTGTGAGGTGTGAATGTATCGTCGCCGTTGCCCACGATAAACTGACGGCCTACGGAGTAGCTGATAGCGCCCTTGTGGTCGCTGTCTTCAACATCCGTGAATGTCATGAGAGCAACGTATTCCATCGATTCCCACGCGGACTCTATTGTCTGGTGAGACTCGAGTTTCGCTACCCAAGTAACAAATTCGTCTCTTGAGAGCGGTTCGTCTCCGGTCGAACCTATGTCGGAAATGGAGAGGCTGTCGAGATAATCTACAGCAGCGCCGTACCATTTACCTGTGTAGGAAGCGGAAACGCCTACTATCGCAACCGACATAACAAATGTGAATGTCAGTACGAGAGCAAGAATTTTTTTGAAGTTCTTCATAATAAAAGTCTTCCTCCTGATAAATTTTTTGGGTGGAATCGGTGCGCGTTACGCCCGATATAATCCCGTATTGTAATATTACAATAACCGCCTGCATTTTGCAATAGGTTTCGGTGTTTTGTAACATTTTTGTAACATAAGTATTTTTCTTTTCTCCGCGTTTTTCGAATATCGCCTCGCGCGCGTGCGTATATATAATAATATGGTAGAAAAAACGCGCGGCCGTGACCGCGCGTTTTTTGTTTTTTTATTGTTTCAATTCGGCGAACGTCTCGAACTTGATGGTGTTCAGCACGACGCTCGTCTTTGTCTGGATCTCGCCGTCGCATGTCTGTATCTCACCGATGATCCGTTCAAGCTCGTTCATCGACGGCGCGTTTATTTTCAGTATGAACATGCTGCTTCCCGTTACGGAGTGACACTCGACGATCTCGGGGCGCTGTGCCGCGAAGTTTCTTATGCTCGCGCGCACGCCGACGTAACTGTTGTCGCTCGTGCTGACCTCAACGAACGCCGTGACGTCAAGCCCGATCTTTTCTTTGTCGAGCACGACCGTGTACTGCTTTATTATGCCGTCCCGTTCGAGCTTTTTTATCCTGTCAGTGACAGTCGACACCGACAGCCCGACCGTTTTGCTTATGTCCGACGCGCTGAGCCGCGCGTTTTTCTTTAAGCACGAGATTATTTCAACGTCTTTTTCGTCGATAGGTTTGCCAATTGCTCTCATATTGTGTTATCCTCCTCCGTTTTTTCACGCGGATCTTATCGGCGAAACATATATTATCACAAAAACGCAAAAAAGTAAAGCGGTTTTTTTGCAAAATCTTTTGATTTTTATATTGAAAACAGAATTTTTTTGCTTTATAATACTAACTGAAAGAACATGCGGAGGGAAATATGTTTGACATAAATAAATTTAAGGAAGAAAACGGCGCTTTGCTCGACTCGCTTTACGCGTCGGATGTCAAAGCCAAAACGGCGCGCATAGCGCGTGCGGCGCAGAGCTTTGAAGAGCTCTACGGCGGCGGAGACGTTACGGTGTTCTCCGTGTCGGGCAGGAGCGAGATATGCGGCAATCACACCGATCACAACCGCGGCGAAGTGCTCGCGGCTTCTATCGACCTCGACGTCATCGCCATAGCAAAAAAAACGGACAGCGGCGTCATACGCATAAAGAGCGAGGGCTTTGACGAATGCGTCGTAGATATCGGCTCGCTCGAACCGACGGAAAGCGACAAGGGTTCGGGGACGGCGATAATCCGCGGCGTCTGCGACGGATTTTTGCGGCGCGGGCACAAAATATGCGCGTTTGACTGCTACACGACCTCCGACGTGCGCGGCGGCTCGGGGCTTTCGTCGTCGGCGGCGTTCGAGGACACTGTCGGCACGATACTTAATTATTTTGTGAACGACGGAAAGATCGGCGTCGTCGAGCTTTCGCAGATATCGCAGTACGCCGAAAACGCGCACTTCGGCAAGCCGTGCGGCCTTATGGATCAGATAGCGTGCGCGTCGGGCGGGTTCGTTCATATAGATTTTAAAGATCTCGCGTCGCCCGCGTGCAAAAAGATAGATTTTGACATCGAAAAAAGCGGATACGCGCTGTGCATCGTGTGGACGGGCGGAAATCACGCCGACCTGACTGACGACTATGCTTCCGTCCCCGCCGAAATGAAAAAAGTCGCATCGTTCTTCGGCAAGGACGCGCTGCGCGACGTTTCGAGAAAAGAACTGCTCGAAAATATACCCGCGCTTCGCACGTTCGCGGGAGACCGCGCGATACTCCGCGCGCTCCACTTTTCGGCGGAGAACGAGCGCGTCGAAAAAATGCGCGTATTTCTTGAAAAAGGCGACGCGGACGGCTTTCTTTCCGTCGTGCGCGAGTCGGGACGTTCGAGCGCGGAGCTGCTTCAAAACTATTTTTCGACAAAAGCGCCCGAGGAACAGGGCGTAACGCTCGCGTACGCCGTGGCAAACGAGATCCTCGGCGGCGAAGGCGCCGTGCGCGTGCACGGCGGCGGCTTTGCAGGCACGATACAGGCGTTCGTTCCGAAGACAAAGCTCGACGTTTTCATCGAAGAAATGGAAAAATCGTTCGGCAAGGGCTGTGTGACGGCGCTCAGAGTCCGTCCGTTCGGCGCCGTAAAATTCAATTAGATCGAAGCGTCTCCCGCGCATACCGCGGGAGATATTTGTTTTTATTCTCTCGCGCGGCGCTTTTTCTCGCGCCGTGCGCGAGGGGGTGTTCTTTTCTTGCTTCTGCAAGAAAGCGCCACTTTGCCCGCGCCGTGTTCTTTATCGCGCCGCGGCGTTTTTCCCGTGCGCCGTGCGCGCCGCGTTTTTCACGCGTCGGCGTGAAAATACCTCTCTCTATGTACTTTTCTTGCTCGCACAAGAAAAGATACCAAAAGAAATGCGCCGCTCCAAAGCCGCGGGGGCTTGCGCAGTGCAGATAAAGCCGAGAGCACACATATTTTGCCCTCGCCTGAAACGTCGCCGCACAGCGGCTTTGGTTTCTAAATTTTGCTCCGCAAAATTTACCGGCGAAAACGGCAAAGATCCGTCGAGTTCAAACCGGAAGTGAGCGCGTGCCGATAATGATAAAATTTTGCAGCTATCGGCACGCGATGCGTGCAAGATAAGAGAGTCTGTACAAAATATATCTGCCGGAGAGCCGCATTGTTCGCACTATGTCTTTATTTTACGGCTTTATCAGCAAACGACCTCGGCGATATGTCGAACCGGATGCGCTTGCGCACCGGAAGCGACACGGAATCGCCGACGCAGAGAAAACGACGAGAGCTTTCTTTTGTGCTCCTTTTCTTTCGCTCCCCGAAAGAAAAGAGCAAGGAGCCCCTCGCGCACGGCGCGAGAAAGACGGGCGCGAGAAAATGCCGCGCGAGAAATACGCGCGGCGCGCGAAACGATGCGGCAAAATGCACAAAAAAATGTGCCAAAATTTGAAATATTCATTGACACGGCGGCGCGTTTGTGATATCATATTATAACTACCATCATTTTTTGTCATCGGATAGAGGTGCGTTTTCAAAAATTACCCGCTTCGGTCAAGGACTCGTCGTCCGTCGCGGCGGTGAAAAGGTGAAAATGCCGAAAGCACGCGCGGACGAGCGCGCGGCGCTTGGTTTGGCGGAGAATATCCGTCCGACTGTCGTTTTTACGGAGAGCTATCGACGTGACGCCGCTTTTTGTGCGTTTTTCGATCGTGGCAACTCCGCTTTGCCGCGCGAAAAACGTTTTTGTTTTGTGTGGAACAACTTTCCGATGCGCATATACTGCAAAAGACCGTGTTTTTCACGTAACACGTGAAAGAAAGGACATTTTTATATGAAAGATCCGATTTTCAAAGGCGCCGCAACGGCGCTGATAACGCCGTTTTCGGGCGACAGAGTCGATTTCAGCTCGTTCGGGGCTATAATCGACAGCCAGATAAACGCGGGGATCGACGCGCTCGTCGTGTGCGGCACGACGGGTGAGGCGGCGACGATGACAGACGCCGAACAAATAGACACGATAGCGTTCGCCGTCGGCAGAGCGGGCGGCAAAGTCCCCGTCATCGCAGGCGCCGGAAGCAACGACACGGAACACGCGGCGTCACTGTGCCGCGCTGCCGAATCGGTCGGAGCGGACGCGCTCCTCGTCGTAACGCCGTACTACAACAAGACGTCGCAAAAAGGACTCATAAAGTCGTACACATACATCGCCGACCGCGTGTCAAAGCCGATGATCTTATACAACGTGCCGTCGCGCACGGGCGTGAACATCGAACCGGCGACGTATGCGGCGCTCGCCGACCACCCGAATATCGCCGCGATAAAAGAGGCGAACGGCAATTTCTCGAAGATCGCCGAAACGGCGGCGCTCGTCGGCGACAAGCTCACGCTATACTGCGGCAACGACGATATGACGGTGCCGATGCTGTCGCTCGGCGCGGCGGGAGTGATATCTGTGCTGTCGAACGTGCTCCCCGCCGAGACGCACAAAATGTGCCGGCTTTTCTTTGACGGCGATATCAAAGGCAGCGCGGCGATGCAGCTGAAATACCTCCCGCTCATACACGCGCTTTTCTCGGACGTGAACCCCGTCCCCGTAAAAGAAGCGATGGCCATGCTCGGCGCGTGCGAGGCGAACTTGCGTCTGCCGCTGACAGAAATGGACGAAGATAAAAAAGAAGCGCTGCGGCGCGAACTGATAAACGTCGGCGTGCTCAAATGATCGCCGACCGAAAGGACAAAAAAATGAAAGTCATCTTAAACGGCGCGCTCGGCAAAATGGGCGTTCAGGTATCAAAACTGCTCGAAAACGAGACGCTCGGCGCGACGCTCGCGGCGGGCATCGACGTTGCGGCGGACGGCACGGCTCCGAACATCTTCCGCTCGCTCACGGATTTTTCGGGGGACGCCGACGTAATAATGGATTTTTCGAACCACCTCTGCACGTCGGAGCTGACGTCGTACGCCGTTTCGAGAAAGCTGCCGCTCGTCATAGCGACGACGGGCCAGACAGAGGCAGAGCTCGACATGATACGCGCCGCCGCGAGGTACGTCCCCGTGTTTTTGTCGGCGAACATGTCGCTCGGCATAGCGGTGCTGGCGGATTTCGCAAAACGCGCCGCGGCGCTGATGCCGGGCGCGGACATCGAAATAATAGAAAAACATCACAATCAGAAGCTCGACGCCCCGAGCGGCACGGCGCTGATGCTTGCCGACGCCGTGAAAGAGGCGAGGCATGACGCCGTCCCCGTCTATGGCAGGAGCGGCCACGCAAAGCGCGAGAAAAACGAGATCGGCGTCCATTCGCTCAGGCTCGGCGGCGTTATAGGCGATCACGAGGTCATTTTGGCGACGGAAAAGGAGACGATAACGCTTTCGCATCAGGCGCACAGCCGCGCGCTGTTCGCCGAGGGCGCGCTCGTCGCCGCGAAATTCATCGTCGGAAAGACCGCTGGGCTTTACGACATGCACTCGATAGTAAACGAAGGATAACCTCCGGGAGGACAAATGAAGATCGATTTTACGAAAATGCACGGCTGCGGCAACGACTACATCTACGTCAACTGTATGGACAAGGAACTGCCGCACCCCGAAGAAATAGCAAGAGCGATGTCGCCGCGCCGTTTTTCGGTCGGCTCCGACGGCCTCATCCTGATATGCCCGTCAAGCGTTGCCGACGCGAAGATGCGTATGTTCAATCTCGACGGCAGCGAGGGCAAAATGTGCGGCAACGGCATACGCTGCGTGGGAAAATATCTTTTCGACAATAAGATAGTTCAAAAGACGGAGATGGATATAGAGACGCTCAGCGGAATAAAGCATCTTTGGCTCGACGCGCGAGCCGGTAAGGCTACGGATATTACTGTTGATATGGGGACCGCCGCGACAGACGCGAAAAAAGTCCCCGTGTCGTCGAAAAAAAGCGCCGTCATCGACGAGCCGTTGTCGATAGACGGAAATGTGTACAACATCACTTGTGTTTCGATGGGAAATCCGCACGCCGTTACGTTCGTCGAAAACGTCGGCGGGCTGAATTTGGAAAAGATAGGCCCGCTTTTCGAGCATAACGAAATTTTTCCGGAGGGCGTGAACACGGAATTTATCGAGATCGTCGACAGAAACACGCTGAATATGCGCGTTTGGGAGCGCGGAAGCGGCGAAACGTTCGCTTGCGGCACGGGCGCGTGCGCCTCTGTCGTCGCCGCCGCGCTGTGCGGACACTGCGATTTCGATACGCCGGTAAAAGTACGCCTTGTCGGCGGAGATCTCGTCATAACGGTAAAATCCGACTTCCGCGTATATATGCGCGGAGGCGCCGACAAAGTTTATGAAGGAGTCTACGAATATGAATATCAAAATAAATGAAAACTACAAAAACCTGGGCAAAAACTACCTCTTTGCGGAAATTGCAAACCGCGTGAAAAAATATACGTCGGAACACCCCGACAAAAAGATAGTGCGGCTCGGCATCGGCGACGTCACGCTCCCTTTGACGAAGTCCGTCACGGAAGCAATGACAAAAGCCGTAGAAGAAATGGGCGTCAAAGAGACGTTCCGCGGCTACGCGCTTGAAAACGGATACGATTTCCTCCGCTCTGCGATAACGAAGCATTACGCCCGCTTCGGCGCGGCGATAGCGGACGACGAAGTGTTCGTCTCCGACGGAGCGAAGTGCGACGCGGGAAATTTGACCGAAATTTTCGGCGATAATCCCGTGCTCATCTCCGATCCCGTGTACCCCGTGTATCTCGACAGCAATATCATGGCGGGGCGCAAAATATCGTTCATCGCGGCGACGGAGGAAAACGGATTTTTGCCGACGCCGGAGGGCATAAAAGAAACGGGCGCGATAATATATCTCTGTTCGCCCAACAACCCGACGGGTGCCGTTTACGACCGCCGCGGGCTCAAAGAATGGGTGGATTTCGCTCTGACGAGCGGCTCGCTCATCGTTTTTGACTCGGCGTATGAGGCGTACATCCACGGCGACTACCCGCACACCATATTCGAGATAGACGGCGCGCGCGAGTGCGCTGTCGAGATATGCAGTTTTTCAAAGACGGCGGGCTTTACGGGCACGCGCTGCTCGTGGACGATCGTCCCGAAGGAGCTGAAAGCGGGCGGCGTTTCGATAAACGACATGTGGCGCCGCCGCCAGACGACGAAATTCAACGGCGTGCCGTACATAGTTCAGCGCGGCGCGGAGGCGGCGATTTCCGACAAAGGCTACGCCGAGTGCCTCGAACTCGTTGATTTCTATATGGGAAACGCGGCTGTTATCTCGAACGCGCTCAAAGAAAAGGGCATTTTCTTCACGGGCGGCACGTCGTCGCCGTATATATGGATGCGCTGTCCGAACGGGCAGAGCTCGTGGGATTTCTTCGACACGCTTTTGAACGAAATTCAAGTCGTCGGCACACCGGGCGCGGGATTCGGCAAAAACGGAGAGGGATATTTCCGCCTGACGTCGTTCGGCTCGCGTGAAGACACCGTCGAAGCGGTGGAAAGACTTAAAACCATTCTTTAAAAACGGAGAAACAAAATGAAAAAGACCGTTGTTCATTCAAATGTCGAAATAAGGGGTGACGGACATCTGTATTTCGCGGGCGTCGACACCGTGCCGCTCGCAAAAAAGTACGGCACGCCGCTGTTTTTGATAGATGAAGCGCGCGTGCGCGCACGTGCGCGCGAATACGTTTCGGCGCTGAAAGAAAACTTCGGAGAAGGATCGTTCCCTCTCTTCGCATCAAAGGCGCTCAGCTTCAAAGAGATATACCGCGTAATAGCCGACGAGGGAATGGGCACCGATATCGTATCGTCGGGCGAACTGTTCACCGCCGCCGCCGCGGGTTTTCCGATGGAACGCGCGTTTTTCCACGGCAACAACAAAACGGATCTTGACATAGAATACGCGATAAAGAGCGGCATCGGCTATTTTATAGTCGACGGCAGAGAGGAGCTCGACTCGATAGACGAGTACGCGGGCAAAGCGGGCATACGGCAAAAGATACTGCTCCGCCTGACGCCGGGCATCGATCCGCACACGCACAAAAAGATAAGCACGGGCGGCTTCGACTCAAAATTCGGCTCCGCGATAGAGACGGGAC
>CAJONA010000012.1 GCA_905235755.1 uncultured Clostridia bacterium | reverse complement strand
TTGTTCTTTCTTTTGGTGATCCATCGTCCATATGGAGTTTGTTTTCCACGCGTCCAAAATAATATCGCAATAATAAGCATCCATATTGCTGTAAAATAAAATATACATTTTGCAATTATTTCGCCTAATTGATTTTGAATTTGAAAAATATATAAAGCAAAGCATAACAATAAAGCAAGAATATCTATTGCCATAACTGCAACATAGAGAAAAATCAGAATTTTTGGAATATCGTTTCTGAATCTTTTATATGAGAGCCACTCCCAAAAAGTTTCTTCTTTTTTGCGCTTCTTGTATGCACTGTTATTTAACACGAAGCGCTTTACCCCATATAAAAACATTCGTAAAACAATGAACGACACTACGAAACAAATTAATATTAAACTAATTTGTTGAAAAAAATTCATTATTGCTCTCCAATCATTTGCCTAAATTTATTTTTCATATAATTAGATGATGCCACTGTTGTAATTGCGCTTGAAACAACGTCCTTAATTATGCCTTTTGAAAATCCCTTATAATATTTAGCGGTTAAAGGTGTCAACGTTTTATGATCTACAGAAGATTACGCAGAGCAAAAAAACGACCACTAACAAAAATGACGCCGTTCTTTTTAATGTTTTCATTTTTTTGCTCTTTTATTAAACGTTATTATATTATAAACGGATCTGTAAGTTTAAGCCGGAAGCGGCGCGGCGCTTAAAACCGTATTTTGCAAATCGTTTATTCCAAATCCTTCGGCGTAAATGCAAAAGGCAATACGTCGCGCAAAAGATACACTTCAAAATGCTCCGGCGTGCCGAGCACCAGCTTAAAATTCGAAACGTCGCAAAATTCCGCCATTACCTGACGGCAAACGCCGCACGGCGCGCAAAAAGGAGCGAGCTGCCCTTCCTTGCCGCCCACTATGGCTATCGCTTCAAAGTCTTTAACGCCTTCGCTGACGGCTTTGAAAAATGCCGTGCGCTCCGCGCAGACCGTCGGCGTGTATGTGGCGTTCTCCACGTTGCAGCCGGTAAACACTTTCCCGTTTTTCGCAAGCAGCGCTGCGCCTACTTTAAAATGCGAATACGGCGTGTAAGCAAAATTTCTTGCCTCTGCCGCTTTTTCAATCAGTAGTTTGTATTCCATAACTATTTGATAAATTCAAGATTATATGAGATTTAAATGAATTATTTTCTGACAAGGCTTAAAAAGCTTTCCCCCGCTGTGTTTTCTTTATCAACATCAAAATATTCAAGCACCGTTGCCGATATGTCCGCAAACGACTCTCTCGTACCGAGATCTACGCCCGCTTTCACGCCTTTTCCGTATATGATCATAGGCACGTATTCGCGCGAATGGTCGGTCGACGGCGTAGCGGGATCGCAGCCGTGATCGGCGGTTATTATGAGGACGTCTTCTTCTTTCATATTGTTCATAAACACCGCGAGCTGCCTATCGAACGCAGTCATGGCGGACGCATATCCGACGACGTCGTTCCTGTGCCCGTACTTCATATCAAAGTCCACAAGGTTGACGAAGCAAAGTCCCTCGAAATCGCGCTTTTGCATATCAAACGTCACTTGCATGCCGTGATCGTTGCTTGTCGTTCTGTTGAGTTCCTCGACGCTCTTCCCGGCAAAAATATCGTATATTTTTCCGACCGAAAGCGTGGAAAGTCCGTTTTTTTTGAGCACGTCAAGCATTGTTCTGCCCTGCGGTTCAAGCGAAAAATCGTGGCGATTTGCAGTTCTTGTGAAAGGATATTCACCGGTGAACGGGCGCGCTATAACTCTGCCTACGGCATGCTCGCCGACAAGGATCTCCCTTGCCGTTTCGCAATAGCGGTAAAGCTCGTCAACGGGGACATAGTCCTCGTGCGCCGCAATTTGAAAAACGCTGTCCGCCGACGTGTATACGATAAGCGCGCCTGTTTTTATGCTCTCCTCACCGTAATCTTTTATGACTTCCGTGCCTGAATAAGGCTTGTTGCAAAGCGTCTTTCTTCCGGTAAGACGCTCAAATTTTTCGATAATTTCCGTTGGAAAGCCGTTCGGATATGTCGGCAACGGCTTCGGCGAAACGAGCCCGGCGATCTCCCAATGCCCGATGGTCGTGTCTTTGCCCATCGATTTTTCGGCAAGCCTCGCAAAAGAGCCGAGAGGATCTTCCACTCCGCCGCCAACGCCGTCAATATTGAAAAGTCCGAGCTTTTTTAAGTTTGGGCAATCAAAATGCTCGTCATTCCTTATTGCTCCGAGAGTATTGCTTCCCTCGTCGTGCCAAAGATATGCGTCCGGCATCTCGCCGATGCCCATACTGTCAAGTACGATAATAAACAATCTTTTCATAATATCTCACTCAAACCGTTATTTTCGTTCGTTTCACGCCAATTCAAGCGCGATCTTCATCATCGTGGTGAATGAATTTTGTCTTTCTTCCGCAGTCGTGTTCTCTTCGGGATAGACAAAGCTGTCGCTGACCGTGCAAATGCAAAGCGCCTTTTTGCCGGCGCGGGCGGCGTTGCAGTAGAGCGCGGCGGATTCCATTTCTACGCCGAGCACCCCCATTTTCGTCCATACCATGCCGCTGTTTGCGTCATCATAAAACATATCGCTTGAAAGGATGTTTCCGACCTTGTAGTTGACGCCTTCCCGCTCGCACAGTTCCGCCGCGCGTTTTGCAAGACCGAAGTCCGCGATCGGGCAAAACGTTCCGGGAAGATTATATTGGCTTGCATAGTTGCCGTTTGTGCAAGCGCCCATGGCGATAACTATATCTCTTGCATGCAGATCCTTATCAAACGAACCGCACGAGCCTATGCGAATGATATTATCAACGTCATAAAAGTTGAATAACTCATAAGAGTATATGCCGATAGACGGCTGGCCCATACCGGACGCCATGACCGAAACTCTTTTGCCGTGATAAGTTCCGGTATAACCGTTTACACCGCGCACGTTGTTTACGAGCACTGCGTTTTCAAAAAAATTTTCTGCGATAAATTTCGCTCTTAACGGATCTCCGGGCATCAGGACCGTCTTTGCAAAATCGCCTGATTTTGCCGTTATATGAGGTGTTGGGATTGACATATTTTCCTCCGATAAAAGTTATTATTTTTATAAAAACGGTTTTATGACCGTATTTTGAAATCAATACCGCGAATTTATTATTTTTATTCGTTTGCTTTGACTATCTTCACGATTCTGCTGGTGCCGAGTCTTTCGGCGCCGAGTTCGACGAACCGCTCTGCGTCTTCTATTGACGAGATGCCGCCGGCGGCTTTGATCTTTACGCCGTTTCCGACGTGCTCGGAAAACAGTTCGACGTCGTGAAATGTCGCACCGGCGCTTGAAAATCCCGTTGAAGTTTTGATATAATCTGCGCCGGCGGACGTAACGAGTTCGCACATCTTTATTTTTTCATCGTCTGAAAGCAGACACGTTTCTATGATGACTTTAAGAACCTTATCTCCGCACGCCTTTTTGAGCGCCCGAATTTCATTTTCGACGTAATCGTAATTTTTCGCTTTGAGTTCCCCGATATTTATTACCATATCGATCTCGTCCGCGCCGTTATCAAGTGCGTCTCTTGTTTCAAACAATTTTGTTTCGGTAGTGCTGTAACCGTTTGGGAACCCTATGACCGTGCAGACAGCGAGCTTGCAGCCGACATATTCTTTGGCGCGTTTCACAAAGCTCGGCGGTATGCAAACCGATGCCGTATGATATTTCATTCCGTCGTCGCATATGGCTTTGATTTCTTCCCAAGTTGCGGTTTGAGCAAGAAGAGTATGGTCGCATTTCGCTAAGATCGTATTAATATCCATATTTTTACCCCTTTATTTCAAGTTTGACAATTCAACCGCTATCCTTGATGCGAGCGCCGCGTTGTTGAGCACGAGCTTTATGTTGCTTTCAAGGCTTTCTCCGCCGGTGATCTTTTGAATTTTATCAAGCAGAAACGGTGTGATTTCTTTGCCTTTCACGCCAAGTTCGTCCGCCTCTTTAAGCGCCTTTTGTATAACGCTCTCAATATAATCAGCATCCATGGAATACTCGTCGGGTATCGGATTTACGATAAGCGTTCCTCCGCCGAGTTCAAGCTCGTCTTTTGCGCTCAGCGCCTTTGCAATATCGCGCGGCGTGTCAAGTCGGTGATTGACTTTGAAGCCGCTCTTTCTTGTGAAGAAAGCGGGCAGCTCGTCCGTACAAAATCCTATCACGTCAACTCCCTTGGTTTCAAGATATTCAAGTGTAAGACCGAGGTCCAATATGCTTTTTGCGCCCGCGCAGATCACGTTCACGTTTGTACGCGCAAGTTCTTCGAGGTCTGCGGAGATATCCATAGTCGTCTCCGCTCCCCTGTGTACGCCGCCGATGCCGCCCGTCGCAAAGATTTTGATGCCTGCCATACTTGCAAAAATCATCGTTGCGGCAACGGTAGTCGCGCCGTCCGCTTTTTGAGATACGACGACGGGAATATCGCGTCTGCTCGTCTTTGTGACCGAAAGCCCTTTTTTGCCGAGATGTTCGATTTCCGCTTTTGAACAACCGACCGTCGGAACGCCGTCTATAATGGCGATAGTCGCCGGCACAGCCCCGTTCTCTTTTACGACTTTCTCTACCAAAAGAGCGGTTTCGACGTTTTTCGGATAAGGCATACCGTGAGATATTATCGTGGATTCGAGCGCCACGACCGCTTTGCCGTTTTCGATCGCTTCTTTTACTTCGTTTGAAATCTTGATTTTCATATATTTCCTTTTATCTTTTGATCAAATTATTTCTTTGATCTTACCTATGTCTTTGCTGACCGTTTCAACGCTTGACGCCGTGATTTCGGAAGCGAGCAGTCCAAGCTTGACGCTCTCTTCGAGCGACTTGTTTTTTAAATATCCGAATATTGCAGCCGCCATAAACGCGTCTCCCGCGCCGGTCGTGCTTACGATTTCAAAGTAGTCATTTTTGAGCCACCCGCATTCGCGTCCGTTTGAAAAGTACACGCCGTTTTCGCCCATTGATACAACGACGTTTTGATTGCCTGCCGAAAGAAGAGCGTTCGCCGCTTTCTCGACGTCGGCTTTCGTGCGGACGCTTTCACCGACGAGCGCCGCGGCCTCAATGGCGTTCGGCTTCACGAAAAACAGATCTTTAACGTACTTTTTGCAATTTTCGGCTTTTTTCGACGACACTGTGTCAAGAAAAATTTTTGTCGTTATGTTTTTTATGAGAAACCCCAAAATGTCTCCCAAATTTGTATCTAAAACCACGCACTTTGCGCCGTTTATCACGTCAAATTTATCCGAGAAAAACTCTCTTGAAAGCCGCGACAGGATGCGCATGTCCGAAAGCGCGAATTGCATTTCCCCTCTCGCGTCGTTCAAGCATATATACGTCGATGTGTTTTCGCCTTCGACCGTAAGACAAAGCGAAAGATCGGCGCCGAGGTCTTCAAGCTCTTTTTTCAACTTGTCGCCGTTCGAGTCGTTGCCGAATGCGGTGATAAATTTCACTTTTACGCCGAGGCGAAGCAGATTTTCCGTAATGTTTCTTCCGACTCCTCCCGACGTGTATTTGAGTTCGCCGGGCGCGGAATCGTACTGAACAAGTTCTTCAAACGGAATTCCCAAAACGTCAACGTTTGCTCCGCCTATAACGACTACGTATTCGTCTTTTGTTTTGCAAAATTGTTCTTTCATTTCAGTCGCTCATCTTCTTTTTGATCGCGTCCACTATCATATTGATAGCGACATCGTTTTGCCCGCCTTCGGGAACGATGATGTCCGCATATCTTTTTGACGGTTCGATGAAATGCTCGTGCATGGGCTTCACCGTCGTAAGATATTGCTTTACTACGCTGTCAAGGCTTCTTCCCCTCTCGTTCACGTCACGCAGTATTCTTCTCAAAATGCGAACGTCCGCGTCCGTGTCGACGAAAACTTTGATATCGATCTCGTCCGCGATCTCCGGGATGGCGAACAGCAGTATTCCTTCCACGATGATCACGCGCCTGCTTTCGGCAGCGATGCGTTCGTCGCTGCGAAGATGAGTGGAAAAATCATAAACGGGAGTCATTACCGTCTTTCCGTTCTTCAATTCTCTCAACTGTTCGAGCATAAGATCCACGTCAAATGCGGACGGATGGTCATAATTGATTTTTGCCCGCTCTTCAAAAGGCATATCGGGATTGTTTTTGTAATAGGCGTCCATACTGATAATGAGCGCATCCCCCGCCGATAGCGTCGTGCAGCCTCTTGGCAAGCGTAGTCTTTCCGCTTCCCGTTCCGCCGCAAAAGCCTATAACCAACGGTTTTTCATTCGTCGTCATAGATAAAGGCCTCTTTCTTCTTGCTCGCGCCTTTTATTGAGCCAGCATTTTCTGCACATAGCAACGTAGCGATCGTTTCCGCCGATCACGACCTGTTCTCCGCTGTATACGACGTTTCCGTTGTCGTCCAGTCGAGCGTTTACAGTCGCCTTTGTCCCACAGCGGCACACGGATTTGATTTCGCTTATCGACTCCGCGATCTCAAACAATCTGCGGCTGCCCGGGAACAGGTGCGTAAGAAAATCAGTGGCAAGTCCGAAGCAAAGCACGGGAATGTTGAACTCAATAACAATATTGCTCAGTTCATCAACCTGCTCCGGCGTTAAAAATTGGCACTCGTCAACGATTATAACGTTGCAATTTTCGTACTTTTCCTTGTAAAGCTCAAAAAGATCTTGCGAAGGCTCGACCGTCACCGCCTCGGATGTCAAGCCGATCCTTGACTTTACAATATTTGCGCCGTCTCTGTTGTCGGCGGACGGCTTCATAAGAAGAACCTTCATTCCGCGCTCTTCATAGTTGAACTTTGTTATGAGTGCCTGCGCCGTCTTTGAACAGCCCATCGCACCGTATTTGAAATATAATTTTGCCATATTCTTCTTCGGTTTATGTTTATTTGATTATATCAAGGACCAAAGGTCTGTCTTCCGGCTGTTCTTGAGAAATAAAGGTCGATTGCAAAAACCGCTTTTTTGCAGGCTCGAATTTGCTCTCGTCCGACGTGTAAAGGACGGCTATTTCCTCGCCCGTTTCCACCTTGTCTCCCGTCTTCTTTTTGAGAATTATGCCTGCGGAAAGATCTATGCTTTCTTCCTTTGTGTTCCTGCCCGCGCCGAGCAGCAAGCTTGTGATCCCGTAGCCTTCCGTGTCGACTCGGCTGATATATCCGCTCTTTTCAGCCGTCACGGCAAGCGAATATTTTGCCTTTTCAAACTTTGCGGTGTCGTAGACGACGCTGTCGTCTCCGCCTTGCGCCCTGACCATAGCGGCGAACGTTTCAAGCGCGGAGCCGTCCGATATTGCCCTTTCGCAAGCCTTTCTGCACTCTGTAACGCTGCCTTTGCCGGCGAGGAACAGCATATTCGAAGCAAGCGTCAGGCATATTTCGGTGAGATCGGCAGGACCTTTGCCGTTCAAAGTTTCTATCGCCTCTATGACTTCAAGAGTGTTTCCTATCGCAAAACCGAGCGGCTTGTCCATATCCGTTATCAAAGCCATGATTTTTTTGTCGGCGCGCTTGCCTATGTCGACCATCGTTTGAGCAAGTTTTCTGCTGTCTTCAACCGTCTTTGTAAACGATCCGCTTCCCGTCTTGACGTCAAGCACGATGCAGTCGTCATCAGCGGCAAGTTTTTTGCCCATAATGCTCGATACGATGAGAGGCAAACTGTCGATCGTGGCGGTCACGTCCCTTAAAGCGTAGAGCTTTTTGTCGGCGGGAGCAAGGTCGTGGCTTTGCCCCACGATGCAAACGCCGACTTCGTTTACGGTTTTCAAAAAATCTTCTGTCGAAAGCGAAGTCTTAAAATCGGGGATCGATTCCAGCTTGTCGATCGTTCCGCCTGTGTGACCGAGACCTCTTCCGCTCATCTTCGCGACCTTTACTCCGAGCGTTGCGGCAAGCGGAGCGACGATAAGACTCGTCTTATCGCCGACGCCGCCCGTTGAGTGTTTATCCACTCTCACGCCGTCTATCGCAGAAAAATCAAGGCGCGCGCCGGAGTCCCTGATCGCAAACGTCAGGTCGGCGGTCTCCCTTGTGCTCATTCCCCTTAAATAAACAGCCATAAGCAGCGCGGAGGCTTGATAATCGGGGATCTCTCCGCCGACGTAGCCGTTGATAAAAAACTTTATCTCTTCTGACGAAAGTTCTTCTCCGTCCCGCTTTTTGCGAATAATGTCAAACATTCTCATAATTTTTCCTCAGATATGCCGCCCTATCGAGCGGCGCCGCATATCACTGCATTTTTGTGATACGCCGTTTTTTTAATAAATAACGTGTGAGCGATCAGAGTTTATCGCATTCCCTTTTCATAAGGTATGCCTTCCGCCTTCGGACAACCGGATTTCTTTGCCGTAAGTGCAAGGACTACCAAGACTATGAAGTACGGGATAATGTTGTAAAAATACATCGGAAGCCCGATCTTGCTTAACATTTCAAATGATCCGGAAACTGCTCCCACACACTTCAAAAATCCGAACAGCAGCGCGCCGAGGGCAATTCCGACGGGCTTCCAGTTGCCGAAGATCATGATAGCAAGAGCAAGGAATCCCATACCCGCGACCGAACTTTGCGCCATACCGCCCACGGTCGTTGCGATATAAACGTAGCCGCCGAGACCTGCGAGTGCACCGGAGATCGTGGTGCCGAGATATCTCATCTTGTAAACGTTGATACCGACCGATGCCGACGCCTGCGGATTTTCACCGCAAGAACGCATACGCATACCCGTTCTCGTTATGTAGAGCCATACGGACAAAAGAATGAATACCGCGATGACGATATACGTTGAAATGTATGCCTTGTCCGCAAAGATCTGAAGGAACGGAGGCAAGTCCGGATTGATCAGTACATAACTTTTGAAAGTTGCGGGCATGACGAGTTTTTCTTGAGAGAAAAACGCAAGCCCAAGGGTGTTGACGAGAGCGGGGGCAAGCATATTGAGCGCCGTACCGCCGATCGTTTGGTCGGCTTTAAGATTGATTGCCGAGAAAGATAAAAGCAAACTGAACGCCGATCCGCTTGCCGACGCGACTATCATACATATCACAAACATAAGCTGCGGATTCATCGTCGTACCGCCGACCGAAATCAAATATGCAACGAGGGCGCCCATAAAAGCACCGAAAATCATTTCGCCTTCGAGTGCCAGATTAACAATGCCGCTGCGTTCGGCAAACACGCCGCCGAGCGCCACTATCATAAGAGGTATTGCATATAAAAGCGTTTTTTGAATGATCAGAACCATATTTATACCTCCTTGTCTTTCGTATTATCGATGCCGAATGAGCCGTCAGACGTTTCTCCCACGTCGCTCAAAGCGGCGGCCTCATTCTGCGGAGTTTCCGTTTCAACGGTGCTTTCTTTGCTTACATCGTCATTTGCGGCCGTTCGAGCTGCAATTTTGAGATTTGCCTTTTCGGTCATTTTTCTTTGTCTCTTCGTCAAAAGTTCAATAATGAGCCTTGAAAAACCTGCAAAGTAAATGATGACGGCGATGATTATATCGGCAACGTATCTGTTGTAGGTGACGAGATTGTCTCCGCCCTTTGCCAAATACCTGATAAACACGCCCGAGAAGATAACGCCGATCGGATTCGAGTTTGCCAAAAGCGCAACGGGAATTCCGTTGAAGCCGTACGCGGGCAGCGTCATGTACGCGGTCCCGAAGTTAAATTCGATGCCCGGGTTCAAATAGTAAAGCGAACCGCCGATAGCGGCAAGACCGCCGGCTATAGCCATTGAAAGAATGATGTTTCTCTTTTCGTTCATACCCGCGTATTTTGCGGCGAATTTGTTGCTTCCGCACGCTTTGAGTTCATAACCGAACGTAGTTTTGTTGAGAATTATGAAAATCACGACGGCAAATATGATCGCAATAAATATACTTATATCTATGTATGAACCGTTAAAAAGTTTTCCGAGTCCGAGATCGGGCGTGCCGTTGCCTGTGACGGCGGTGGTGATCAGATAGTTTGACTTGCCGCCGCCTGTGTTGACAAGGTTATTCATTGACGAAAATACCCAGGTGACGACGTTTGCCGCGATCCAGTTTGTCATTATGCAGACGATAACCTCGTTCACGCCGAAGATCGCTTTGAAAAGTCCCGGGATCGTTCCCCAAATAAAGCCGAGCGCAGCGCCGACCAAAAGAGCGAGCAGCCATACGAAAAATCCCGCCGCGCCGCCGCCGGTGTTTATGTTCAGAGCTACAATCAGCGAGCCCATCGTTCCCATAAGAAATTGACCGGGCGCACCGATATTGAAAAGACCCGTCTTAAACGCAATAGCGACGGAAAGTCCGCACATAATGAGCGGCACCGCATAGAAAATCATATCGCCGAAATTGGTAAGAACGTATTTTGAAGTACCGGTAAACGGCCCCGCAAGCAAAACGCCGAGGCCGCTGAAAGCGTCCGCCACTGTAATATCTTCCGACGCCGCTGCTATTATGAGCATAAGAATAAAACCGACGACAAGACCTGCCGCAATGCTTATAAGTGACGCAATAACTGTCTTTGTTCCGTTTTTCTTGTAGAACGTAAGCAGTTTCGGTTCTTTATCGTTAGTTACGACGAAAAAGGATTTAAACCACTCGCCAACTTTATTTTTCTTCTCTTTCGATTGCTTATTCATCGTCCGCCTCCTGATTTTTGAAGGTTTCTTCGCTTGTTTGTTGTGCGGCTTGTCCGCTGCGTTTTGCACCGGCCATATAGAGTCCGAGTTCCTGAACGGTGATCTTCTTCGGATCGAGTTCGCCGACGATCTCTCCCTCGTACATGACGAGTATCCTGTCGCTCAAATTCATAACTTCGTCGAGCTCCAAAGACACAAGCAAGACGCCCGCGCCGCTGTCGCGGTCGGCAACGATCTGTTCGTGAATGAACTCTATCGCTCCGACGTCAAGACCGCGCGTCGGCTGGAAGGCGATGAGAAGTTTGTGTTCTCTTTCAATTTCCCTCGCGACTATGGCCTTTTGCTGATTGCCGCCCGACATACTGCGAGCGACAGTCTGCGCGCCTTGCCCGGAACGCACGTCATATTTTGCCGTAAGTTTATCCGAATAATCTCTTATCGGTTTGAATTTTATAAATCCGCCCTTTTGAAATTCCGGCTCAAAATATCTTTGCAAAACCATATTTTGTTCAAGCGAATAGTCAAGCACGAGACCGTGCTTATGTCTGTCCTCGGGGATATGGCTTATGCCGTGGGTATTTCTGTATCTTATGCTTTTGTGCGTGATGTCTTCGCCGAGAAGTTCGACCTTTCCGCTCTTGATTTTTTCAAGCCCCGTGATCGCCTGAACAAATTCCGTTTGACCGTTGCCGTCGATACCTGCGACGCAGACGATCTCGCCCGCTCTCACCTCTAAGCTCACGTCTCTCACGGCGTCTTTTTTGTGCGATTTTCCTGCGACCGTAAGATTTTCGACCTTGAACAAGACGTCGGCAGGCTTTGCTTCATCCTTGTCGACGGCAAACTTGACGTCTCTGCCGACCATCATATTGGAAAGCACTTCCTTAGTGGTGTCGGCAACGTTCACGGTGCCGATATATTTGCCTTTGCGAAGAACGGAGCAACGGTCTGCGACCGCCATGATCTCGTTGAGTTTGTGCGTGATGAAAAGAATCGACTTTCCCTCTTTCGAGAGGTTTCGCATTATCTCCATGAGTTCGTCTATCTCTTGCGGAGTGAGAACGGCCGTCGGCTCGTCAAAGATGAGAACGTCGTTGTCGCGATAGAGCATTTTGAGGATCTCCGTGCGCTGCTGCATTCCAACGGTGATCTCGTCGATACTCGCATTCAGATCCACGTGGAGCCCGTATTTTTCACTCAGCTCCCGAACCTTATTTTTCGCGTCGTTTTTTAAAAGTATATCAAATTTATGATCTTCCGCGCCGAGAATGATATTTTCAAGCACGGTAAAACATTCAATGAGCTTGAAATGCTGGTGCACCATACCGATACCGAGCGCAGTAGCGTCGTTCGGGCTGTCGATTTTGACAGGTTTTCCATTGAAAAAAATTTCGCCGCCATCAGGCTGATAAAGCCCGAAGAGCACGGACATCAAAGTGGACTTCCCTGCGCCGTTCTCACCGAGAAGCGCATGGATCTCACCGCGTTTGAGCTGCAAAGTGATATTGTCGTTCGCTATGATGCCGGGAAATATTTTGGTAATGTTCCTCATTTCAACGACGTACGGAGCTTCCTCCGCGTTGTTCCGATCTTCTTCAAAAATTTCGGTCTCGTCCGTTTGAAGATCGGCTTTTAAATTATTCTTCACTTTTTTCACATTTTTCTCCTTAAAGGTACTTGACAAAATAATTATACGATATTTTGACAAATTAATCAATAATAATTTTTGAAAAAAGAAGGCGCAAGCGCCTTCTTTTAACTTAATTTAAAGTTGAATTGATTAATCTTCGAGCGTAACCGTGACGTTTTCCGTGGAAAGCGCTTCCCAGAACGATGCTACGTTGCAATTTTCGGCAACATCATCATTCGGCGTTACCGTGCCGTTCTTGATTTGTGTGAAGAGAGCGTTGTACTCTTCGAGCGTGAAGTTTTCGAATCTCCAGCTGTCTGCTGCCGTCGGAAGACCTGTTGCGTCTTCTGCCGCGCCGAGGTTGGAAGCCTTGTTTGCAAGTTGGGTATCCCATTTTCCTTCGTAGAGCTCTTTAAGAACGAGTTGAACGGATGCGCTGAGACCTTTTACTGCGGACGTTATAACTCTGTCGGAGAGTTTGGATTGGTCGACGTCAACGCCGATGATCTTGCCGTTTGACGTTTCTTCAGCAGCTGATTTAACGGAGTACACCATAGAACCGCCGCATGCGAAGATAACTTCTGTGCCTGTCGTATACCAGCTTGCCATTTGCGTCTGGAGTTCTGGAGATGCACTGAAGCTCGCGCCATTCTTGTAGCTGATCTTGATGTTGATTTCTTCTGTTCCGGCTGCTGCGATCGCGCCCTGAACGAAGCCGTATGCGAATCTGTTGCAAGCAGGGTTAGAGCCGCCGCCGCCAAACGTTCCGCCGAGCTGTGTATAGCCTTCTTTGACTGCCGCATAACCTGCGAGATAACCGGATTCTTGCTCTTTGTAGACGATCGCCGTCACGTTGTCAAGACCGAGTGCCCAGCCGTCAACGAAAACAAATTTAACTTCGGGATTTTCTTTTGCAACTGTTTCCATAGCGGTTGCCTGAAGGAAACCGGGAGCAATAATAACCTTTGCGCCGTTTTGGATCGCAAGACGCATTGCCGCAATACGGTCGTTATCGGTCGCGTCCGCGCCGTTAGCGGGCTGATAGTATTGGTAGGTTTTACCGTTTGCTTCCGCATAGGTTTTCGCACCCTCATAAGTTCCCTGGTTGAAACCACCATCCATAAGCTGACCGACGTCCGTTACGACTGCGATCTCATATGTTCTTTTGATCTCAGTTGATGACGATTCAGTTGATGACGATTCAGTTGGTGACGATCCGCAGGCGGTAAAAACGCTGAGACACGATGCGCCCAAGATCAGGCACAATGCTACTGCTAAAATTTTCTTCATGACTTTTCTCCTTTAAAAAATTTTTAAATAAACAATTTATATATCAAATTGCACGGCGTCTTTCCCCAAAAACTCAAAACAAATTGCATAATCTGTTTTGCAATTGTCGGAAATACGGCGTCTGCAATTGATTTTCTCAAAAGCCATAAAAGTTTGCAAACGATTTTGACGCTTTCATTATAAACGTTTTCAACATCGCTGTCAATACATCATTCGTTAAAATTTTACATTTTTTTAATTTTTTTTAATTTTCTTCTTGTTTTTGACAAAATCAACATTTTTGTGTGTTTTGAGCAAATTCCGCGCTTGTCGACAAAAACCGGAGCCGTTTTATTTATCGTCATCTGCGTATATCTTTTTTAAAATTCACTTCGTATTCTTCTGTATTATTTGTTATCTCATTCGTGCGTTATTCCCACAGCCCGTATGTTTCAAGCATATACTTCCCTATCTCGAAAAGCAGTTCGTCGCTTTTGCGGCGTATCTTGAACGGTATGGGCTTTAAATTCAGCGTAAGCTCGCCGTTATGGAAAAAGTCCAGGTGTCCCCTGCGATTAGGCGTATCGGTCTCTATCGAAAACGCATTTTTGTAGTCGATATCGATAAGCGCCTGAATGAACGAGTCGAAGTTGATATTTCCGAACAGAGGGAAATTGTGTGCGTCGGGCGAAAACATACCGTCCGGCTCTGAGATGGGATAGTGGTTGTCGTGAACGTGGATAGCGCGGAGATGGTCGCCGAGCTTCGTCACATTTTCATATTGATCGAGGCGGCGAAGATTTGCGTGTCCCGTATCCCAGCAGGCGTGAATATGAGTGCTGTCCATTCCGTTTATCACCGCCAAAAGATCGTCGGCGGAGCAGCAGTAGGAGTCTTTTTCAAGGAAATGTCCGTAGTTTTCAAAGCAGATATCCACGTCATACTCGTCGAGCATGGGCAAAAATCTGTTATAATACTCTATATTTTTCTCGCGGAATGTTTCGGGCGTGCTGTCTTTGACGTGCAGAAGATGGACGACAAGCGACTTTATACCGAGATATGAGCAGACGCGGATACATTGACGAAGCTTACGTTCGTCATCGTCGGTGGCATTATGCAGATACGAAACTATTGGAGCGTGCGCCTGGCAGAAAAACATTTTCCTGGTTTTCATCTTTTGTTTAATGCGCTTTGCCGGCATAAGCCAGTCCTTTTCCGAAAGAAGCGCCGGGTCATAAGCGCTGTCCAAGCTCAAATCGAGCGCGCCGTATCCCATATCCGCATAATAGTCGATAAGGTCGCATATATCGCGGATAAAAAAGTGCGTGTAGCCGCCTGTAAGAACAGATAATTTCATCTTTAAACCGCCTTTCGCATATAATTTTGGTTTTTCGATCATATTTTAACATTCCAACGGCTATAAAGTCAACATAAATATTCAGCTTGTCCCAAATATTTTTAAATATTGCTTTTCCGCAA
>CAJONA010000011.1:5250-25018 GCA_905235755.1 uncultured Clostridia bacterium | reverse complement strand
AATGTTACTTCCAAAGAGAGTTAAATATCGCCGCGTACAGCGCGGACGCCTTAAAGGCAAAGCAACAAGAGGAAACACGATAACATACGGCCAATACGGTCTCGTAGCTCTTGAACCGGCGTGGATCACGTCAAATCAGATCGAGGCAGCCCGTATCGCCATGACTCGTTACGTAAAACGTGGCGGTCAGGTATGGATCAAGATATTCCCCGACAAGCCGATAACGGAAAAACCGGCTGAAACTCGAATGGGTTCCGGTAAAGGTTCGCCCGAATATTGGGTAGCTGTCGTAAAACCGGGCAGAGTTATGTTTGAGATGGACGGCGTTGCGGAGGAAGACGCAAAAGAAGCTATGCGTCTGGCTTCTCACAAGCTCCCGATCAAATGTAAATTCATGAAAAAAGAAGAAGCAGAGGAGGTATAATGCAGTGAAAGCAAGTGAACTTACAAAAATGACAGAAGCTGAACTTACCTCTAAGCTCAAAGAACTTAAAAGCGAACTTTTGAATCTTCGCTTCCAGAATGCGATAAACCAACTCGACAATCCGCATAAGATCGATCAGACGAAAAAGGATATCGCAAGAGTTATGACCGTTCTTCGTCAGAAGAGCGCCGAATAAGTCAGAGAGGAGAAATGAGTCATGAGTGAAGCTATGGAAAGAAACCTCAGAAAGACCAGAGTCGGCAAAGTCGTAAGCGACAAGATGGACAAAACGGCAGTTGTTGCCATAGAGGACAACATTATGCACGCAAAATACGGCAAGGTCGTAAAAAGAACGGTTAAATTCAAAGTACACGACGAGAAAAACGAGTGCAATATCGGCGACAAGGTGTTGATCATGGAAACAAGACCTTTGTCCAAAGACAAGAGATGGCGTCTCGTTGAGATCATCGAAAAAGCAAAATAATTTCACCGTGCGTAAAACGCTGAAAGTGAAGATTTAGGAGGAAAGCACAATGATACAGCAACAGTCATTGATGAAAGTCGCCGATAACACCGGCGCAAAAGAACTAATGTGTATTCGTGTGCTTGGCGGAACAGGCAGAAGATATGCCAATGTAGGCGATGTTGTCGTGTGTGCGGTCAAAAAAGCCGCTCCCGGCGGCACAGTCAAAAAAGGCGAAGTCGTAAAAGCGGTCATCGTACGCACAGTCAGCGGCGTGCATCGCGCGGACGGTTCGTATATCAGATTTGACGAGAACGCTGCGGTCATCATCAAGGAAGACAAAACGCCAAGAGGAACACGTATTTTTGGGCCGGTAGCAAGAGAACTCAGGGATAACGATTTTCTTAAAATTTTGTCCCTCGCACCCGAAGTACTTTAATGGAGGAATCGAAAAATGAAAACACTTCATGTTAAAAAAGACGATACCGTTATAGTAATTTCCGGCGACGATAAGGGCGCAAAGGGAAAGGTTCTCGCTGTTTCTCCCGACGAGGAGAAGGTCATTGTTGAGGGCATCAACATGCAGACAAAGCACGTTAAACCCAAAAAACAGGGCGAAGCCGGCGGTATTATCAAGGTCGAAGGCGCTATGTACGCCTCGAAAGTAATGCTCTATTGCGATAAATGCAAGAAGGGCGTACGTTACTCGACAAAAGTCGAAGACGGCAAAAAAGTCCGCGTTTGCACAAAATGCGGTTCAAAACTTTGATTGAGGAGGGAACACGATAATGTCAAGACTTAAAGAATTATATGTAAATGAAGTTGCTCCCGCACTCATGAAGAAATTTTCTTACACAAGCCCGATGCAGATACCCAAGTTCGACAAGATAGTGATCAACGTCGGCGCGGGCGACGCAAAGGACAATGCAAAAGCAATAGACAACATAATGGCGGACCTCGCCGTTATCACAGGTCAGAAAGCAGTTCCGACATACGCGAAGAAATCAGTCGCTAACTTCAAAGTCCGTCAGGGCATGAAGATAGGCGTAAAGGTGACTCTCCGCGGCGAAAGAATGTATGAGTTCATGGACAGACTGTTCAACCTCGCTCTCCCGCGTCTGCGCGACTTCAAGGGTATCAGCGCCAACGCGTTCGACGGCAGAGGCAACTACTCGCTCGGACTCAAGGAACAGCTCATATTCCCCGAGATCGAGTACGACAAAGTCGAAAAGATCAGAGGAATGGACATCGCTTTTGTAACGACCGCCAATACCGACGAAGAAGCAAAAGAGCTGCTTACACTGATGGGCGCTCCGTTTGCTAAATAATGGAGGAGTAAGAGAATGGCAAAACTTTCAATGAAGCTCAAACAGCAGAAGACGCAGAAGTATTCCACAAGAGAATACACCAGATGTCAGATCTGCGGCAGACCGCATGCATATCTCCGTAAATACGGTATTTGCAGGATCTGTTTCCGCGAGCTTGCTTACAAAGGACAGATTCCCGGCGTAAGAAAAGCGAGCTGGTGACGGCGCGGCAGTTAAAATACCGCTCCGAAAGGAAGCGCTCCTAATCTTGTCGAAAGGAAAGCGACACGCTTTAACCATCGGCACGCCGCCGGAGAGATCCGGCAGCAAGGATAGGCGAAGGGAGAGATCCCAAAACTTAATTTTACTTGCATAAAAGGAGGAAAAACAATGCAAAACTCAGACGTAATTGCGGATATGCTGACAAGGATCAGAAACGCAAACAACGCAAAGCATGAGACAGTCGATATTCCGGCTTCCGGCGTGAAAAAGGCTATTGCCGACATCCTCGTCGAAGAAGGATTCGTAACGGGATATCAGATAATCGAAGACGGCAAACAGGGAACTATCAGGATCACGCTCAAATACGGCAAGGGCAAGACAAAAATGCTCCAAGGTCTTAAAAGAGTTTCCAAACCCGGTCTGCGCGTTTATACGAGCTGCGAGGACATGCCCCGTGTTATGAACGGACTCGGCGTGACTATCGTATCGACATCCAAAGGCATAATGACAGGTGCGAAAGCTCGCTCCCTCAACGTAGGCGGCGAAGTAATCGCGTTTGTATGGTAATGGGGAGGGTCGTAATATGTCAAGAATAGGCAGAAAGATCATCACCGTTCCGGCCGGTGTCGATGTAAAACTAACAGATACAAATCATATAACGGTCAAAGGACCTAAGGGAACGCTCGAGCAGCAGCTCAGCCCGAAGATGACGATAAATGTCGGTGCCGGCACTATCGAAGTAACCCGTCCCGATGACGAAAACGAAAGCAGAGCGCTTCACGGCCTTACGCGTACACTCATAAACAATATGGTTGAAGGCGTTACAAACGGCTACTCCAAGACACTTGAGATCGTAGGCGTCGGTTATAAAGCCGCAAAGAACGGCAAAACGCTCACACTTTCGCTCGGATATTCACATACGATCGAATTCGTCGAGGAAAACGGCATCACATTCGAAGTTCCGAACAACACGACGGTAGTCGTCAAGGGAATCGACAAGCAGCTGGTCGGTCAGATCGCGGCTGAGATCCGCGACAAGAGACCGCCTGAGCCGTACCTCGGCAAAGGCGTCAAGTACCAGGGCGAATACATTCGCCGCAAAGCCGGCAAGACCGGTAAATAATGAAAGGAGTGGAATAACATGGTATCAAGAAAAGACAGTAATAAGGCTCGCCTTGTCCGTCATGCCAGAGTCAGAGCTAAAATCTCGGGAACAACCGAGAGACCTCGTCTCGCTGTATATCGTTCTTTGGCGAACATCAGCGTACAGATCATCGACGATACAAAAGGCGTAACTCTTGCATCCGCATCCACTCTTGAAAAGAGTTTCAGCGGTTACGGCGGCAACAAAGAAGCTGCGAAAGAAATCGGCAAGGTCATTGCACAGCGCGCAGCTGAAAAAGGAATTACAGAAGTAGTATTCGACCGTGGCGGATACGTCTACACGGGAGTAAAAGAACTTGCAGAAGGCGCCCGCGAAGGCGGACTCAAATTCTGATAGGAGGAGGAACAACATGGCAAAAATTATTGATCCGAATACGCTCGAACTCACAGAGCGTACGGTTGCGACAAACCGTGTTTCCAAAACCGTCAAAGGCGGACGCATCTCACGTCAGGCTGCCATCATGGTGGTCGGAGACGGAAACGGCCACGTAGGCTACGGTCTCGGAAAAGCTTCCGAATACCCCGAAGCGATCCGCAAGGGTATTGAGGACGCAAAGAAAAACATCATCGAGGTATCCCTCAAGGGAACGACTATCCCTCACGAGGTCATCGGCGAATACGGCGCAGCGAAAGTCATACTCAAACCGGCAGCTCCCGGTACAGGTATCATCGCCGGACTTACGGTCCGTGCTGTCGTCGAACTCGCAGGTATCAAGGATATCCGTGCGAAATGTCTTCGTTCGTCCAATCCGACAAACGTCGTAAAAGCAACGTTTGAAGGACTGAAATCTCTCCGCACAGCCGAAGAGGTCGCTGCTATGCGCGGCGTAGACGTTTCAAAAATCAAGGGCTGAGGAGGTAGAATGTAATGGAAAAGATCAAGATCACACTTACAAAAAGCCTCATCGGTTCTACCCCTAATCAGAAGGCAACTGCCAAATCGCTCGGACTTAACAAGATTGGCGATGTTACAGAGCAGAACAACGACGCTTCCGTTTTGGGTAAGGTAAAAATCCTGTCTCACCTTGTAAAAGTTGAGAACGCGTGAATTTTACCGATAAAAAAATATCTTTATTATAAAAACAAGTAAGGAGGAAAACCCAAATGAAGTTACATGAACTCGCTCCGGCGGAAGGTTCCGTAAAAGCTGCTTGGCGCAAGGGCAGAGGCCCGGGCTCCGGTAACGGCAAGACGGCGGGAAAAGGCCACAAAGGTCAGAATGCCCGTTCCGGCGGCGGCGTAAGACCGGGATTTGAAGGCGGCCAGATACCGCTTTACAGAAGACTTCCCAAGAGGGGATTTAAAAACAGATTTGCAAAACAATATACCGTTATCAATGTAGAAACTTTGAACAGTTTTGAAGCTGATTCGGTTGTAACGCTCGAGACACTTCTTGAAAGCGGCAAGATCAGCAAAGCGAACGATGGACTCAAGGTGCTCGGCCGCGGCGAAATCACTACGAAAGTAACTGTGAAGGCAAGCAGCTTCTCTGCAAGCGCAAAAGAGAAGATCGAAGCTGCCGGAGGAAAGTGTGAGGTGGTATAAGTGCTTAAAACACTGAGAAACGCGTGGAAGGTACCTGAGGTACGTGCGAAAATGCTGTTCACGCTCCTTATACTCTTGTTATACCGTCTCGGAGCTGCGCTCCCCGTACCGTTTGTAAACTATGACTACATTCAGCAGGTAGCCTCGATCTATTCGAACGGTTCTATATTGGCTTATCAGAACATTCTTTCCGGTGGTGCGTTCGGAAACGCAAGACTTCTTGCCCTTTCCGTATCACCGTACATCACGGCTTCGATCGTTATGCAGCTTCTCGCTGTTGCGATCCCCTCTCTTGAAAGACTTTCCAAGAACGGAGAGGAAGGCAGAAAGAAGATCGAAAGGATCACCCGCTATGTTACGATAGGTCTTGCTATCGTTACGGCGTTCGGTTATTACAGATTGCTCCGCTCGCAGGGCAACGACCTGTTTATATACACAGGCGGCTTCAGCGAAGTATTCTCCGCGATAGTTATCATAGCTTGCTACACGGCAGGCGCGGCAATCGTTATGTGGCTCGGTCAGAAGATAGATGAGCAGGGTATCGGCAACGGTATCTCAATCATACTCTTTGCGAACATCGTCACAAGCTTCCCGACGACAATGGGAAATCTCTACACGACGCTCAAAAACGCATACCTCAGCAACGAACAGTCGCTCGCCGTATGCATCATCTACGGAGTCCTTACGGTACTCATCATCATCGCATCCATCATATTCGTAACATATATGTCCGATGCGGAGAGAAGAATTCCGATTCAATATGCAAAACGCACAGTAGGCAGAAAAATGTACGGCGGCCAGAGCTCAAATCTTCCGATCAAGCTCAATATGTCCGGCGTTATGCCGATCATCTTCGCCAGCACGATAGTTTCGCTTCCGACAACTATCATCTATTTAACCGGCGGTGCGACGAACGGCGGCTTCTGGGAGTCTGTATATAACGCTCTCTCGTCATCAAGTATCATCTATGCTGTAATTCTGTTCGTACTCATTATAGCATTTGCGTATTTCTACACTTCGATATCGTTCAATCCGAATGAGGTAGCATCGAACCTCATGCAAAACGGCGGTTCTATCCCCGGTATCCGTCCGGGCAAGCCGACTGCGGCTTATATCACAAAAGTCCTGAACAAAGTCGTTTTGATGGGCGCGTTCTTCCTCAGCATAGTAGCGTGCATACCGATCATACTCAACGTGATCTCGAACGGTTTGCTCAACGTCGTATCGTTCACCGGCTCAACGCTTCTTATCGTTGTCGGCGTTACGCTCGAAACGTTCCGCGAACTCGAAGCGCAGATCACAATGCGCCACTATAAAGGATTCCTTAAATAATATTATTCCACTCTCCGCCTGAAAATGCGGAGAGGCGGAACAAATTTTGAGGAGGTATGGTAGAATGAAATTAATGTTTCTCGGCGCTCCGGGCGCCGGAAAGGGAACTCAGGCCGAGAGAATCTCGGAAAAGTACGGTATTCCGTCCATCTCGACGGGAGCGATACTTCGAGAGGCTATGGCTCAAGGCTCGGAGCTCGGTAAGAAAGCCAAAAGTTTTGTCGACGCAGGCACGCTCGTCCCCGACGACGTTGTCATCGGCATAATAAAGGAGCGCCTTGCCGGGGACGACTGCAAAAAAGGATTTATCCTTGACGGTTTTCCGAGAACGGTGCCGCAAGCGGAAGCTCTCGACGCGATGGGTATCACAATGGATCTTGTAGTGAGCATAGAGGTCGATGACGATCACATCGTCCGCCGTATGAGCGGAAGACGTCTTTGCTCAAAGTGCGGCGCATCGTATCACATCGTGAATGTACCGCCAAAGGTCGAAGGCGTGTGCGACAAATGCGGCGCTCCGCTCATGTTAAGAGCGGACGATAAACCGGAAGTTGTCCGCGACAGACTTGCGACTTATCATAAGCAGACTGAACCGCTCAAGGACTTTTACGCAGCGAAAGGCTTGCTTGTTCTCATCAACGGACACGATGAGATTGAGAACATTACGGCAAACATCTGCTCAGAGCTTGACAAGATCAGAGGCTGAAAATGATAAAAATCAAAAACAGCGAACAATTGGTTATGATGCAAAAGGCGGGGAGGATCACCGGAGAGGCGATACTCAAAGCGCGTGATCATATAAAAGAGGGCATCAGTACGAAAGAACTCGATACGGTGATCCACGATTATATAGTCAAGTGCGGCGCGTATCCGTCATTTCTCGGATACGGCGGATTTCCCGGCAGTGCCTGTATCAGCATAAACGATGAAATAATACACGGTATTCCCAAAAAGGACAGGATACTTCACGAGGGGGATATAGTCAAGATCGACGTCGGCGCGCGTTACCGCGGCTTTCACGGAGACAGTGCAAATACCTTCGGAGTCGGAAAAATTTCCGCCGAAGCACAGGCGCTCATCGACGCGACGAGAGAATCTTTCTTCAAAGGCGTGTCCTTTGCCAAAAACGGAAACCGCATCGGCGATATAGGTTCGGCAGTCTGCGAATACGCTTCGTCTCGCGGCTACGGCGTTGTCAGACAGTACGTCGGGCACGGCGTCGGAAGCGAGCTTCACGAAGATCCCGAGGTCCCGAATTTCGGAACGGCAGGGCGCGGACAACGCCTTTACACCGGAATGACTATCGCTATCGAGCCGATGATAAACATGGGTACGCACGAAGTTAGAGTGCTCGGCGACAAGTGGACCGTCGTAACAGCCGACGGAAAGCTGTCCGCACATTATGAGCACACCGTTGCAATAACGGACGGCGAGCCTGTGCTTATGACAAAGGTGGAATAGAATGTCAAAGAAGAAGAAAACCAAAGCACCGATCGTTATAAATAACGGCGACGGCGTTGGAGACGTGTGCGTGTCCTTGTCGGGGCACGACGCGGGCCTCGTCTTAGTCGTGGTCGGCGTCGGAGATGACGGATACGTTTATATCGCCGACGGCAAAACGCGGAGGCTCTCTGAACCGAAACTGAAAAAGAAAAAACACATAAGCATAATTACAAAGCTTTCGCCGGAGGCGTGCGAAAAGATCTCACAGAGGCGGATAAACGACAGCTTTCTGCGCCGCGAGATCGCCCGCGTCAAAAGTGAAATGCTCAGCTAAACCAAATTATTTCAGGAGAAACATCATGCCAAAAGACGATGTTATAGAATACGAAGGTACGGTCGTCGAAGCAATGCCGGGCGCTACCTTCAAAGTGAGACTTTCCAACGGTCATATGGTGACTGCACAGATCTCCGGAAAGCTTCGCATGAATTTCATCAAAATAGTTCCGGGCGACAAAGTCACCGTAGAGGTTTCGATATACGATCTTACAAAAGGCCGTATAACGTGGCGTCTCGCGGGCGAATGATCCGGACAAACAAACTAAACTATGAAAGGAACGGTATAAAAACATGAAAGTTAAACCTTCCGTAAAAAAGATTTGCGATAAATGCAAAATAATCAAAAGAAAAGGCCATGTAATGGTAATTTGCGAAAATCCGAAACACAAACAAAGACAGGGCTAAAACCATAAGGGAGGTGTATTTACAGAATGGCTCGTATAGCTGGTGTGGAAATCCCCAATCAGAAAAGAGTAGAAATAGGTCTTACCTATATTTA
The DNA here is from genome assembly GCA_905235755.1 of uncultured Clostridia bacterium. Taxonomy (GTDB): domain Bacteria; phylum Bacillota; class Clostridia; order Oscillospirales; family CAG-272; genus RGIG6816. Next base: position 16,283 of record CAJONA010000011.1, on the reverse strand, counting down.
CGGCATAGGCCGCTCAACATCAAATCAGATCCTTGCAAAGACGGGCATCGATCCCGACACACGCTGCAAAGACCTCACGGAAGACGACGTATCGAAGCTCCGTGACGAGATCGAAAACTTCCACAAGGTGGAAGGCGATCTGCGCAGAGATGTCGCTCTCGACATAAAGAGAATGGTTGAGATAGGCTGTTACCGCGGCGTTCGCCACAGAAAAGGACTTCCTGTGCGCGGACAGAGAACGAAAACGAATGCGAGAACGAGAAAAGGTCCCGCAAAGACGATCGCTAACAAGAAGAAATAATTAAGGAGTGGTAGAAACATGGCAAAAACAACTACTAAAAAAGTGGTAAGAAAGCGCCGTGAGCGCAAGAACGTCGAATTCGGCGCCGCTCACATCCGCGCTACTTATAATAATACTATCGTAACTATCACCGATCTCAGCGGCAACGCGATATCTTGGGCATCTGCGGGCGAACTCGGATTCCGCGGTTCAAGAAAATCGACGGCTTTCGCCGCTCAGATGGCTGCCGAAGCGGCTGCAAAGGTCGCTGTCGACAACGGTATGAAGAAAGTCGAAGTATATGTTAAAGGTCCGGGACAAGGCAGAGAGTCGGCCATCCGCGCTCTCCAGACGCAGGGACTCGAGATCACGCTTATCCGCGATGTAACTCCCGTTCCGCACAACGGATGCAGACCCCCGAAAATCAGACGCGTATAAATTACAAGGAGGGACTACAGAACTATGTCAAGATACACAGGACCTGCGTGCAGACTTTGCCGTAGGGAAGGTACAAAACTGTTTTTGAAAGGCGAAAGATGCCTTACCGATAAATGCCCCGTAACACGCCGCGGCACAGCTCCCGGTCAGCACGGTGCATCTCAGGTCAGAAAACAAAGAGAATATTACATGCAGCTTCGTGAAAAACAGAAGGCCAAGAGATATTATGGCGTTCAGGAGAACCAGTTCAGAAAATATTACGATATGGCTGAAAAGAAAGAGGGCCAGACAGGTGAAAACCTTCTCTGCCTGCTTGAAAGACGCTTTGATAACGTAGTGTACAGAATGGGACTCGCAGAAAGCCGTAAAGAAGCAAGACAGCTCGTTTTGCATGCTCATTTCACGCTCAACGGAAAGAAAGCAGACATTCCGTCGATAATCGTGAAAAAAGGCGATGTCATAGCTCTCAAAGGAAAGAGCAAAGACAGCGCAAAGATCAAATCTCTTCTTGAACTGATGGAATCCAAGACGTTCCCGCAGTGGCTCGATGTTGACACGACAAACGCCAAAGCTACTGTAACATCGCTTCCGACAAGAGAAGATATTGACTTCCCGTTCCAGGAGCACCTCATCGTCGAGTTGTATTCCAAGTAATACCCATCCGCAAACTATGCCAAACGGCGCCGTGTGCGCTCGGATTTGGCATCTGTAAAAGTGATTTTTGCGTAAAAATTAAATTAGGAGGGATAATTCGATGATTGAAATTGAAAAGCCGAATATATCGGCGATTGATCTTAGCGAGGACGGCAGACTCGGTACGTTTACCGTCGAACCTCTTGAAAGAGGATATGGAATAACACTCGGCAACTCGCTTCGCCGTGTGCTTCTCAGCTCTCTCCCGGGCGTTGCTGTCGTAAGCATCAAGATCAGCGGCGGCGGCAAAGACGTCCTTCACGAAATATCAACGATCCCCGGAGTAAAGGAAGACGTTTGTGAGATCGTCCTCAACGTCAAGGGCATCACCGCAAAGCTGTTCTCGGACAGCGCAAAGACGGTGTCTATCGACGTCACGGGCGCTTGCGAGGTCACAGCCGGAGACATCAATTGTGATGACGAACTGAGAATTTTAAATCCGGAACTGCATATTGCGACTGTCAGCGAGGGTGTTCATTTCCACATGGACCTCACGTTTGATCACGGCCGCGGATATGTTTCTCAAGAAAAGAACAAGCAAACCTATTCAAACGGTCAGGTGGGCGTAATATTCGTCGACTCGATATTCACGCCTGTTTACAATGTAAGCTACAAGGTTGAAAATACCCGCGTAGGTCACATCACCGACTATGACAAACTTTCTCTCGACGTACTTACGAACGGTACGATAGACGCCAAGGAGGCGGTATCGCTCGCAGCCAAGATACTCAACGAACATCTCAACCTGTTTGTCGAACTTTCCGATGAGGCAAAGAGGGCGGAGATCATGGTGGAACGTGAAGAAACCAAGAAAGAAAAAGTACTTGAGATGACTATTGAGGAGCTTGACATGTCTGTGCGCAGCACAAACAGCTTGCGGCGCTCGGGCATCAACACTGTCGATGAACTCACGAGCAAATCGGCTGAGGATATGATGAAGATCAGAAATCTCGGCAAGAAGTCGCTTGAAGAGATCACGCAGAAACTTCATTCTCTCGGACTCACATTCAAAAACGACGAGGATTGAAAGTCGATAAAGTTTCACACGGAATAGAGAATACAATTTCAGGTAAAGGAGGACAAGGAAATGCCCGGAACCAGAAAACTCGGCAGACCGACTGCCCACAGAAAAGCCATGCTCAGGGGAATGGTCACATTCCTGCTCGAAAACGGCTCTATACAAACAACGGTAACAAGAGCTAAAGAGGTAAGAAGTCTTACCGATAAAATGATAACTCTCGGCAAAAAGAATACTCTTGCGTCAAGACGTGCGGCTCTTGCTTTTGTAACAAAGGAAGATGTTGTTAAAAAACTCTTTGACGAGATCGCGCCCAAGTATGAAGATCGTAACGGCGGTTATACAGCCGTTTACAAACTCGGACCGCGTCGCGGTGACGGCGCCGAAATGGCGGTTGTCAAACTCGTATAATAAAAAACGGAACACCTTCATAGCGAAGGTGTTCTTTTTTTGTTTTTGATGTGCAAATTGAATAAAAAATCATCAAATCATTGGCTGTTTGTTGACATTATTGTAAACAGATGATATAATTAAATTGTTGATTTGCGCATATGCGCAAATTAATAAATATATTCGAGAAGGGAAATGTCAAAAAACATGAAAAGACTAACCAAAAAGCAGATGCGTATATTTGCGATAGGTCAGCTTGGATGGTCCACGCTGAGCGGAATTATCAGCGCTTGGCTGGTGACCTTTTATCTTCCGACATCTAACGATATTAAGGATGCCGGCGCAACGCAGTACATATTGCCCGGACTTGTGATCGGAGGATTTCTGACGATACTCGGACTCATCACAGCGATCAGCCGCATATTTGACGCCGTGACTGATCCGCTTATAGCTTCAATGTCTGACAGAAGCAAAAACAAAAGAGGCCGCCGTATCCCGTTTATGCAGTATGCGGCAGTACCGCTCTCTATAGTAACGGTGCTTCTGTTCTGCGCTCCCGTTGAAGAAATCAGCAGCGTAAACGTCGTATGGATATCAATATTTGTCATTTTGTTCTATTTGTTTATGACGATGTACTGCACGCCTTATAACGCGCTCATTTCCGAGTTCGGGAAGACACAGGAAGACAGAATGTATATCTCGACGGCTATATCGCTCACATTTTTTGCCGGAACGCTTCTCGCGTACACGCCGTTCTTATTCGCCGGTGTTATCAGAGGCATGGGCGTAAGCTTTGCATGGAGCTATCGCATATGCTTCATCGTGCTCGCCGTGATCTCGACGGTTTGTATGCTTGTTCCTACATTTGCGCTCAAGGAAAAAGATTTTGTCGATACAGAACCGTCGAACGCTAATATGTTCAAATCGCTCGCTTCGACATTTAAAAATAAGGATTTCCGTACATTTGTCGGCTCGGATATAATGTACTGGATAGGGCTTACGATGTTCCAAACGGGATTGCCGTTCTTTGTTAAGGTTTCGATGAACCTGCCGGAGAGCTTTGTCATGGTATTCATGGGCGGAATGACGGTGCTTTCCGCGTGTTTCTATCCGTTCGTCACAAAATTCGTTAAAAAATGGGGCAAGAAAAAGCTTGTCATCGCGGGATTTCTCGGTCTTGCACTCGCGTATGTCATAACGGCTGTGACGAATATCGGCGGTATTATACCGCAGAACAGCGAAGCGACGCTGACTCTGCCCGCAATGATATTCGGATTGCTTATATGTGTTGTTGCTGCGTTCCCGATGGCATTGCTCGGCATAATACCTCAGTCTATAGTTGCCGACGTTGCGGAAGCCGAGGGAATCAAAACAGGTGAAAACCGCGAGGGAATGTTCTTTGCGGCGCGCACGTTTGCGATGAAACTCGGTCAGTCGATCGCGATGCTTTCATTTACATCGCTTGCCATTATCGGCACGACACAGAACACAAATTCCAACGATATCACCGCATCGACAACGGGACTTCTAATAGTAGCGCTGGCGTCTGTTGTATTTTGCGTGCTCGGCGCCATTATACTCGGCTTCTACCGTGAAAAGAATGTCATGAAAACGATTGCCAAGGCAGAAGACGAGGAATTTCTCTCCGCGGTCGGCGCAACATCCGCCGAAGAAACGGCTGAAAACGCCGATTCCTCAGCAGAATAAAAGCGATATACTGTAAAACCGCCATAAAAAAGCCTTATCCGTTCGGAGAAGGCTTTTTTGAGCGTTTTTTCAAGAAAAGGCGAAAGAAAGGGCGCAGTATTTTCGGCGATTTTATGGTAATTATTTTCATAATATGCTCCCGATGAAGTATTTTACTACTCTTATGATATGTCAAAGGACGAAAACGGTGATAATTTTTTGCAAAAATTAAAAAAAATTCAAAAAACTATTGCAATTTATGGATTTCTCTGATATTATATATACAGAAATCATTTGAGTTTTGAGAGTGGGCGATGCCCACTCTCAATTGTTTGTATGGAAAAGGAGACGAAATGGCAAAAAACACAGGCGTCGCGGCAATGGCCGAGCGTGCGATAACGCCGACCGTGAACGAACTCGGATATACCTTGTGGGACGTCGAATATGTCCGCGAGGGCGCGGAACAGTATTTGCGCGTCACTATTGATAACGATGAGGGCATAAATATCAACGATTGCGAGCGCGTCCATCGCGCGATAATGGGACTGCTCGAAGAATACGAATGGGATCACCTTGAAGTGTCGTCTCCCGGCGTCGAACGGACGCTGAAACGCGCGGCGCACTTTGAGAAGGTCATCGGCGAACGCGTAGAGGTGCGTCTGTTTTCGCCGGACGAAAACGGCAAAAAATCGTACGTCGGCACGCTCAAAGCGGCCGATGAGGGCGGCGTAACGCTCGATACGCCGGACGGCGAGATCACGATCCCTCGCGAAAAAATTTCAAAAGCGAAAACAATTTGCGATTTTGATCAATATAACTAATAAACAGAAAGGTTTTAGAAAATGAATACCGAATTTTTTAACGCGCTCGATCTGCTTGAAAAGGAAAGAGGAATATCGAAAGAATATATGCTTGAAAAGGTAGAAGCGGCTCTTATAAGCGCATTCAAAAAGGACAGCGCCGGCAATACGAATGTTCGCGTCGCTATCGATCCCGAGAAAAAAGATATAAAAATGTTCAAGCAGCTGAATGTTGTCGAGGAAGTCACGGACGAATATACCGAGATAAGCGTCGAGGACGCGAAAAAGATAAGCCGCAAGTATAAGCTCGGCGACGTCTGCGAAATCGAAATGAAGACTAAGAATTTCGGCCGCATCAGCGCCCAAACGGCGAAGCAGGTCATAATTCAGGGCATCAGAGAAGCTGAACGCTCGATGATGATACAGGAATATGAGACAAAGAAGGAAGAAGTCATCACCGCGCGTGTCGTCAGTATAGATCCGATCACCGGCAACGCCATCGTGGACACAGGCACGAGCGAAGCGGTGCTGCTTAAAAACGAGCAGATACCGGGTGAGGAATATGAGGTTGGCGATCACATAAAGGTATTCGTTATGGAGGTCAACAGCGAAGTGCACGGCCCCGTCGTGACGCTGTCTCGCTCGCATTTCGGGCTTGTAAAGCGCTTGTTTGAACTCGAAGTTCCGGAAATTCAGGACGGCACCGTCGTCATACGCGGAATTTCGCGCGAGGCAGGTTCGAGAACGAAGATAGCAGTTGAGTCGAGAGATGAGAACGTCGATCCTGTCGGCGCTTGTATCGGCGCGAGACGCAGCCGTATACAAAACATCGTCGATGAACTTGGCGGCGAGAAGATAGACGTGGTTCCGTACAGCGATGTTCCCGAGGAATACGTTGCGGCGGCGCTCAAACCCGCGACCGTCGAAAGCGTCGTCGTTGAGGGTGAAAGAATGTGTCGCGTCATCGTTTCTCCCGATCAGCTCTCCCTTGCCATCGGCAGAGAGGGACAGAACGCAAGGCTTGCGGCGCGCCTCACCGGATATAAGATCGATATAAAGTCGGTGTGATATGGTAAACAAAAAGAAAATACCGCAGCGTAGATGTGTCGGTTGCTCGGAGACAAAACCGAAAAAGGAACTGATACGCATAGTGCGGCTTTCTGACGGAAGCGGCGTCGAGGTCGACACGACCGGCAAAAAAGCGGGCAGAGGCGCATACATTTGCCCGTCGAAGATCTGCCTGAAAAAGGCGCACAAGCGTCTTGAAGCAAACCTCGAATGCAGTATTCCCGATGAAATATTTATAAAACTTGAAAAAGAGATAGAAAATATAAATGGATGAAAATAAGATAAGATCTCTGCTTTTGCGTATCGGACTGGGCAAAAAAGCGGGAAAGATCGTTTTCGGCACCGATGCCGTGTGCGACTCGATGCGGGATAAAAAAGTCGTTCTCACGCTGATTGCCGAGGACGCATCCGAAAATTCAAAAAAACGCATTCTTAATTGCGCTTCATATTATAATACAAAAACAGAAACTTTGAACGGTGTAAGTACGGAAACGCTGGGTGCGTCGATCGGAAAATCATCGGTCGCGTGCATCGGCATAACGGACGAGAATTTCGTGAAGCTTATCTGTGCCGAATATCAAACGAATTAATTGCGAAAGGACGGTAACGTAATGATTGCAAACACAAAAATTCGCATAAATGTACTTGCTAAAGACCTTGAAATGAAGGGAAAGGAACTGACGGATTTTATATCGTCGTGCGGACTGGGAACAAAAACGACAACGGGGACGCTCACACCGGATGAATTTTCCGTTTTGCTCGACAAACTTACATTTGCCAATCAAATAAGCAACATGGGCGATTATCTTTCCGGGAAGGCGGACATAAAGCACAAGGCTCCGCTTGCCGAAAAGGCGAAGCCGGAGGAAGAGCAAAAAATTGCAGATGCGGAGAAAAAAGAAGAGACGCCGACTGACGCGGCTGCTTTGAAAGATTCCGAAAACAGCAAATCCGACGCGCCGACGGCGGAGCAAAAAAATCCGGAACAGAAGAATCCGGAACAAAAGAATCCGGAGCAAAAGAATCCGGAACAGAAGAAATCCGAGCAGAAAAAGCCCGAGCAGAAAAAGCCGACTGTAAAGATGCCATCGCAGCCGCAGGCGGAGCGCGGCTCGTCCAAAACTCCCGACCGCTTTGCAAATCCGAACTTCGGCGGCGCTCAGACAAAGCAGGCGCAAAAGCCGCGCCGCGAGGAGGAGAAGAAGGACGACCGTCAAAAGCCGATCATAAAGATGGGCGGCGGAGAAACAGTCACGGCAGTCAAGAAGACGCGTGTCGTAGACACGCGCACTTCGAGCGTCGACCTTTCGAAATACGACGAGCGCCTTGAAAAATTTGCGTCGGAATCGTCGCGCCGTCAAAACGCGCCAGACAGACAGAAATTCAAAAAACAACAGAATACAAAGGGCTTTGCGGGCAAAAAAGACCAGCCCTCAAAGAACGACAAGAATAGAAAAGACCAGACGCCGCCGAAAAAGCAGCAGCTCACGGTTTCCATTCCCGACGAGATAACAGTCGGTGAACTTGCTCAGCGCCTCAAAGTTACGGCGGCCGAGGTCGTGAAACGCCTGATGGCTATGGGCGTCATGGCGACGGTAAATCAGTCGATCGACTACGACACGGCGTATCTTGTTGCCGACGAGCTCGGCGCGATAGTCAATAAAGAGGTACACGTTTCGATAGAGGAGCGCCTCTTCGACGACTCCGTCGACGCTCCCGAGACTCTCGTTGAGCGCAGTCCCGTCGTGTGCGTTATGGGACACGTCGACCACGGCAAAACGTCGCTGCTCGACGCTATACGCAACACTCACGTTACGGCGGGTGAAGCCGGCGGTATCACACAGAGCATCGGTGCTTACAGGGTGAATATCGACGGAAAATATATTACGTTTCTCGACACTCCGGGGCACGAAGCGTTCACGGCTATGCGTGCGCGCGGAGCTATGGCGACGGATATAGCGATTCTCGTCGTCGCCGCGGACGACGGCATCATGCCGCAGACGGTGGAGGCGATAAACCACGCGAAAGCCGCAGGCGTCGAGATAATCGTAGCGATCAACAAAATGGATAAGCCGGGCGCGAACGCCGACGTTGTCAAACAGGAGCTCACGCAGTATGACTTGCTCCCGGAGGACTGGGGCGGCAAGACGATATGCGTTCCCGTTTCGGCTCTCACCAAAAAGGGAATACCCGATCTTCTTGAAAATATACTTCTCGTTGCCGAGGTCGCGGAGCTCAAAGCAAATCCGAACCGCCGCGCAAAGGGCGTCGTAATAGAGGCGAAACTCGACAAGGGGCGCGGTCCTGTAGCGACCATACTCGTTCAGAACGGCACGCTCCACGCGGGCGACATAGTTATAGCAGGAACGGCAGTCGGGCGCGTGCGCGCGATGACTGACGAGCGCGGCAAACAATTAAAGGCGGCAGGTCCGTCTGTGCCCGTTGAAATAGCGGGACTTGACGAAGTCCCGATGGCGGGAGACGAATTCAACGCCGTTGAAAACGAAAAAATGGCGCGTGAACTCGCCGAAAACCGTCGCGCAAAGGAAAAGGAAGACACGCTCAGCGCGAACACGAGAATAAATCTCGAAGACTTCTACACGCAGATGAAAGAGGGCGTGAAGAACCTCAATATTATCGTAAAAGCAGACGTAAAAGGCTCTGCCGAAGCTGTCAAAGCGTCGCTTTTGAAGCTTTCAAACGACGAAGTACACGTCAATGTCATTCATTCCGCCGTCGGCGGAATAACGGAGGGCGACGTTCAGTTCGCCGCAGCGTCGAACGCTATTATCGTCGGATTTAACGTTCGCCCGGACAAAACGGCGATGGATTCCGCTGAAATACAGGGCGTAGACGTCAGAACTTACCGCATAATCTACGAGTGCATCGAGGAGATCGAAGCCGCGATCAAGGGTATGCTTAAACCCGTTTACCGCGAGGTCATTCTCGGACACGCGGAAGTAAGACAGACGATCCACGTTCCGAACGTCGGAACTATCGCGGGCTCTTACGTTCAGGACGGCAAGGTAACGAATAAATCGAAGATACGCATCGTCCGCGACGGCATCGTGATATTCGAGGACGCGATCTCATCGCTCCGCCGCTTCAAAGACGACGTCAAAGAGGTCGCATCGGGATATGAATGCGGCGTCGGACTCGATAAATTCAACGACATCAAAGTCGGCGATATGCTCGAAGCGTTCATAATGGAACAGATAGAAAGATAAGGAGAATAATATGAATTTCAGACAGGTTCATCTTGACTTTCACACAAGCGAAAAAATACCCGATATCGGATCGGAGTTTTCAGCGGAGAATTTTCAGCGCGCGCTGAAACGCGGTCATGTCAACTCGATAACGCTGTTTTCAAAGTGTCATCACGGATGGGCTTATCATCCTTCGAAAGCGAATGAAATGCACCCTAATCTTTCGTTTGATCTTTTGGGCGCGCAGATAGAGGCGGCTCACGAAATAGGCGTGAGAACGCCGGTATATCTATCTGCGGGACTTGACGAAAAAATGGCGCGGCGCCATCCGGAGTGGGTATATCGAAATCCGGACGAAAGCACCGAATGGGCACGCAGCTTTGCGGAGCCGGGATATCATCGGTTATGTATGAATACGCCGTATCTCGAATACCTCGCTTTACAGGTCGAGGAAGTTGTGCAAAATTACGACGCCGACGAGATATTCCTCGATATAGTAGGCGCTTTTCCGTGCCGCTGTCAGTATTGCGTTCGCTCAATGCGCGAGCGCGGAGAAGATCCTTATGATGATGACGCGGCATACAGAAACAAGTATATAAAAAATATGCTCGCCGTATGCGTGAAGCGGTAGATAAATACAAACCGGGGTTGCCTATCTTCCATAATGCCGGACATCTCGAATGCGGCAGGCGTGACTTCGCCTTTACGAACTCGCATCTCGAACTTGAAAGTCTGCCGACAGGCGGCTGGGGATACGATCACTTCCCGATGTCGGCGGCATACGCGAGGACGCTTGGAATGGAATACGTCGGTATGACGGGCAAATTCCACCTTTCCTGGGGCGAGTTCGGCGGATTCAAGCATCCGAACGCGCTTCTCTACGAAGCGGCGATAAATATGGCGAACGGCGCTAAAATGTCCGTCGGCGACCAGTGCCACCCGAACGGAAAGATGGATATGGCGACGTACAAGCTGATAGGTCAGGCGTACGCCGACATGGAGAAAAAAGAACCGTGGCTTGACGGCGTCGAGAGCGTCGCAGACATAGCGGTGCTTTCTCAGGAAGCGGTATATACGCGCCTTCATCCCGGAAAACAGCCTCTCGGCAAGAGGGCTTGGGTAGGAAGCACGGGCGCTTCGAGAATACTGCTCGAAGGAAAGTATCTGTTCGATTTTGTCGACACAGAGGACACGCTCGAAAAATACAAACTCGTCATTTTGACCGACGACAGCTTGATCGACGACGAATATGCCGAAAAGCTGAAAGAATTTGCCGACAACGGCGGCAAGATACTTGCGACGGGCAAGGCCGGGCTGAAAACCGACGAAAGCGGATTCGCGCTCGATCTCGGCGCAAGATACATCGGCAAATGCGAATATAATCCGACATATATTCGTCCGAAATTCGAAATGGACGGGTTATATGATTCGGCTTACGTAATATATCAGCCGGC
>CAJONA010000011.1:0-5240 GCA_905235755.1 uncultured Clostridia bacterium | reverse complement strand
ATAGGCGAAAGGGAAGATCCGTATTTCAACCGCTCGACGTTCGAGTTCACATCGCATAAGCACGCGCCGAACGATCCAAATAAGACGTCGCCTGCGATAACGCTCGGCAAGGACGGCGCGTATATTTCGTTTGCCTTGTTCACCGAGTACGCGACGACCGGTTCGCTTATAGCGAAACGCGTCGTCGAGGGCGTCATTGACCGCCTTCTCGGCGACGAAAAAACGCTCACGACAAATCTTCCCGCGCAGGGAATCACGACGGTCATGCATCAGAAAAGCGAAAGCAGATTTGTCAATCATCTGCTGTACGCCTCACCCGTCAAGCGCGGAAACGGCGTTGAAGTGATCGAGGACATCGTGCCCGTATACGGCACGGAAGTCTCTCTGAAAGTCGGCGTCGAGCCGAAACGTGTGTACCTTGCTCCGCAGATGCGGGACATCGAATATGACTTCACGGACGGAGTCATAACGTACACGGTCGACAAGATAAACTGCCACCAAATGGTCGTCATTGAATATTGATGTATTCAAATCATTGAATGTATATAGACAGAAAAAGAGCCGACGCTGTCGGCTCTTTTTTTGCTATCGTTATTTAATCGTTCAGATCATAAAACGCATTTGTCCATGCGGTCCTGCCGTCGAAATCAACGACTGTGACTCGGATATATTTAGCGTCCGGCTGTATTTCGAAATGGCATTCTGTTATAGGATCGCCGCGGTTTGCACCGCATTCGGTCTTTACGCCGCGCAGCTGCGTGTTCACCCTTATGAACTCGCACGGCGACGTCTTTACGTGGATGTAGCCGTCCTCTACATAGCACTCGTAGATCTCAGGGCCGTTTGACGAATAGAAATTGCGGCTTTCAAGCGCGTCGATCAGCGACGCGTAATCGAGCTTTTCGGTTTTTGCCATCACCCAGCTGAGCCCGCTGTCGAATTTCGGATGCCCCATCGGCCTGATATTGTGGTTGTCGTCGGCGGCTATCGGCGAAATATTTATGTCGTGGCGAAGGAACCAGTCGTAGATGTCCTCGTTGAGATCCTGCCTGCCGCAGAAGCGCACGCAGTCGCCGTTGTTTATCTCCATTCCCCACAGACCGCGCAGACCGTGATAATCCTCCCATGTGTGAAGCGACCAGCGCGGGTGATTGTACGTCGTCAAAAAGCCGTGAGCGTTCGCCTCGGCAATGATCTTGTTGACGCACTCGACGTTGTATTCGCGCTCGAAATTCGGCTCGCCGACATATTTTTGCGTCGCGAGATACTGTTTTCCGCTCGCCATTGTGATATATTTCGGATTGAAGCAAACGAGCGCCGTGTTGTCGGGCTGTTTTGCTATGAGATTGATGTGATAGCAGCGCTCGGCGCCCCGCGGATCCGTCATGCAGTTGACGTCTATCTCGGTGCCTGTCAGCGCGATGAAATCCTCGTCGCTCATATCGCTGTGATCGATGAGCACATTGTGATCGGTGAACGCCACCCCGGCATATCCGTGCGATTTATAAAAATCCTTCAGCTCGGCGAGCGTTATGCGCCCGTCGGAGCAGTCCTTGCTGTGGCAGTGAAGATTTAACTTGCGAAACTCTCCACCCTCGGAAAGAATAAATTTTTTCATTGTTGTCTCCCTGATATTTTGCAGATAATATTTATATTACAAGATAGATTATATTCTTTTTGAATTATTTGTCAAGACGTATCGGGAAAATAAGCGCCGCACCATGGCCGGAGTTTATGTATCATAGCAAAAAAGCCGACCGCGGTCGGCTTTTTCTATTCGGATTTATCTTCCGGCGGCGTGTCTTTCGTATCGTCGTTTTCGATGCGTTTTGGCATACCGTCTTCGTCGTAATCAAAGCTGTCAAACGGAGAAATGCTCTGCTGCTGAGGCTGCGCATTTTCCGCATCCTTGATAGTTTTGAATGATTTCGATATAAAACCCACTGCTCCGATAAGGGCAAGCAACATTCCGATTATCAGATCCTTGAAATAAGCCTTTGCTATCTCGGGCTCTTCAAGAAAATCCGGACCGAGCGTGAAACATTCAAAGAGCGTCGGTACATAGCTGACGTCGCCGTCTTCATACCATGATTTAAATGCGTTCTGAATGTCGATGGTGAGGCACATATACCACCCGAAAGCAAGCGAAATGAACGCGAATATCACCGCTATGATAACGCCTTTTTTCGACAACTTTCCGCCGAAAAGTCTATATCCCCATATCGCGCAGAAAACTCCGATAAAGCCGGATATTCCCGCCAAAAAGTTCGCGTAATACAGCCCCATCCAGCAGAGCGCGCCTGCGAGTGAAAACAGGAACGCGCCGATCACTCCGAGCGGTATGTTTTCTTTTCTTTTTGAGCTGTTTGGAATTTTCGGCGGTTTTGCTAAGTAGATCATAGTAATACCTCTTTTTGTTATTATGATTTATATCAAATGTACCTCGGCACGGCTTCAAACGATTTGCCGTCCCACTCCAAAAACATCTCCGAGTATTTGTCTTCAAAAAACATCGGCAGATAGTATTTGAAATTCGGCGATTTCTTATCGGAGCAGAGAAGTTCGTCTTTTTTCATCCAAAAGATCTCGCCCTCATCGGTCCTGTCTATGAGTTTGCCGTCAAAGGCGCACGTTTTATAGAGAAATTCGACGTATCTTCTCCCGTCCTTGCTCGCCCAATGCACGACGCCGCAGGGTACGAGGTCTTTTACGTCAAGCCCCGTTTCCTCCTTGGCTTCGCGCACGGCGGAGTCGTAAAAGCTCTCGCCCGGCTCGACGTGCCCGCCGGGAAAAGTCAGCCCCGGCCAGCTTTTTTTGCGATCGAGCACAACGACGTCGTCGCCGTCGTATATCATGACCATATTTACGATCTCTGAAATCGCTTTTTTCATAAATTACCTCACGTTCTTAAGAACAGTTATTTTACACATTACAGCACCCCGGCAGCTATGTAATATTTTGACGAAAAATGTTGACATTGATAGAATGATATGTTAAAATATTCTTGCTACACAATTCAATAAAATCCGATAACGGTGGGATAATATTAGCCCGACCGTACTTTCACTTTTCCTGTTATCGGAGAATTGTGTAGCGACATTCGTGAAACGTACATTGGGGAAAGCGTTTCATGAATGGAACGCTTTTTTTTATTTTCATATTCAGGAGGTGGAATTATGGCAAAGGAATATGTCAGGGATTTTTACGGGCACATTTTAGGATCGGTTGAAGACCAGTCAAACGGCGACAAGGTGGCACGGGATTTTTACGGAAAAATACTCGGATACTATAGAAAATTCAACGATGTGACGACGGATTTCTATGGTAAAGTCCTTTACAAAGGCGACGCTTGTATATCGCTTGTCACCACATACGGAAGCAAATAAAACGAGATCATAGGTCGGGCAATCAAACGGTATGCACCTCAATACGTGACTGACTTTTGGGGTGCATATCAAAACTAAACGAAAAAGGAGATTAAAAATGGAACCGGAAAGAAAAGAAACCGAAACAATGGCTATGCCGGAAAGCTACGCAAACCTTGCCGTAATGAAAACGGCAAAGTATCTCGTCGATACGGCAAACTGCGCTGAAATGTTCGACCTTGCGGCGGAAATTACAAAATACTTATCGCCCGAGTTGTCGGCAGCATACGCGGCTCATGAGGGCATAGAAGCAAAACTTGACGAGGCGAAAAACAACGCGCAAAAATCAATACAAAACTCAACGGAAACAATACAGGCAAAAAAAGCCGAGATCGAATCGTTGAACCGAGAAAAAGCGGCTCTTAAACAGGAACTGCAAGGCGTATGCGAACAATTAAACGAAATATTTTATGAACTGCATCCACTTGATTCGGGCGATATAACTACAATTTTTAAGGTCCTCAAAAAAAATCTTTTTGCAAATCAGAAGAAAAGGGAAGAAATACGCAATGAGATAAAAAGTAGAGAAGATATCCTTGAAAAAAGAAGAGATGAAATAAAATCGGAAATCAACAATTATGATCAGCGCATAGCGAGCGCGGAAATCGAAATAAAGAGGTGCGAAAATATTATCGAAAAAGAAACGAGAATTTTGAACGCACTTCTCGGAAATGGCTCAAACGAGCCGTTTGTCATGACTGAGAAAATGAAAGAATTCAATTTGAAAACGGGAATTAAGCTTAACACACCGCAAAAGATAAGTGCTTTTTATGAAATGTGGCGTCAATTTACGCTGTATTCTGACGTTTGGACGCTTTTTAGCGAGATACATACTGCTATATGTAAAGATATAGATTCCGGCGCGGTTGAAGCCGAAAACGGCGAACACACGGCAATTTACAGATACAAACTTACACGTTCGTATACGGTGTCTTCTGAAGAAGAATTAAGCAATGCGCTTTTAGCTTACAACGATTTTAGAATATTTGAAACAAATGTCTTGATTAGCTACGTGGATCCAATGATAGGGTTTTACGCTTTTGAGAATCCGATTTCTTTATATCTTGTAAACGAATATTTTTACGAGATTGCAGAATATTTTCCGAAACTCATTGGATTCACAAATAAAAGAAAAGTTTGGGATTCTTTTAAAGAACGTATCAATAGCGGAAATTCCGAGGTATTTTACCGTTTTGGCAAAGATAACGATATGCACATCGGCCTCGGACTTGTTATTGATCATTGGAAGGAAATGATTCTTCAAAAATTGCAAGAGAATTGCGAGTTATTCAATATAAAAATTTCAGACATTTATGTTGATCTGCCAAATAAAAATGTTGACATTGATAAAGACAAACTTTATAAAGATTATGAAAGATTCGGACTTCCAATTGATTTAAGTCTAAGTTTGCCGAGCGCACATTTATGCGTGGAATATTCATATGATCCCAAGACCGTGAAAATGTAACGCTTTTTTCGGATATTTATGCCCCGCGTATTTCGCGGGGCATTCGATTTTTCGAAATATTATCTTTCTTTCGTTTCGACTTCTTTGACGGCCTTTTCGACGAATGCGTCGAGCGTCATCGAGCCGAGCTCGCCGTCGCGGCGCGAGCGCACGGAAACGGTTCCTTCCTCGACCTCTTTTGCTCCGATAACGAGCATATACGGCACTTTTTCAAGCTGCGCCTCGCGGATCTTGTAGCCGATCTTTTCGTTGCGAGAATCGACCTCAACGCGTGTAACGCCTTTCGCCGCGAGTGCGTCGCGCACCTTGTTTGCAAAGTCGACGTGCGTGTCGGAGATCGGAAGTAT
>CAJONA010000010.1 GCA_905235755.1 uncultured Clostridia bacterium | reverse complement strand
ACAGACTCTCTTATCTTGCACGCATCGCGTGCCGATAATGGCAAAAATTTATCTTATCCGGCACGCGTTTCAATTCCGGCTTGAACTCGACGGATCTTTGCCCATTTCCGATGGTCGATTTTGCTGTTGCAAAATCGAAAAACCAAAGGAGCAGTGCGACGACGTTTTAATCGGGGGCAAACGATGTATTCTCTCGGCTTTATCTGCAATCCGCAAGCCCCGCGGCTTTGGAGCGGTCTGCTTCTTTTCGTCCTTTTCTTTCAGATAAAGAAAAGGACATAGAGCCTCGCGCTGCCGCGCGAGAGAACAACGCCGCGCGAGAGAAAAGCGCCGCGCGAGAGAAAATTCTTGCAAGCGCAAGAAAAAAGCCGCCTTTGCGGCGGCTTTCAGTCGGTTTTGACGGTATATCCTTTTTTTCTGACGGATACGATCAGCTTTATTCCGAAGCGCTCGTCTATTTTTTTGCGCAGGTATTTTATATACACGTCGACGACGTTGGACTTTGCGTCCACGTCCTCGCCGAACACCTTTTTCAGCGCTTCGTCGCGTGACACGACGGCTCCCTTGTTTTCAAGCAGGAGCCCGAGGAGCGCGAATTCTTTTTTTGAAAGAGAAATATGCTCGCCGCGATACGTCGCGCTGTGCGTCGAACTGTACAATCTGAGGCCGTCGTAGGCGTGTTTTTTTGTTTTTGACACGTCCTTTCCGACGGTGGCTTTTCCGACAACGGTATCGAGAAGCTCCTCGACGTCAAACGGGCGCTCGTAAACGGAGCAGTCGCCGACGTCTTCGAGCGACGCGAGCGCGTCGCGGCTGCCGAAAATGACGGTGTCGCACCCGTCGGGCAGTTTTGCCGCACCGCAAAAAAGCTCTGCGTCGATGAATATGCGGTCGGGCTTGCACGAGGCCGCGTCGCCGACGTTCTCATACGCGAACGCGTCGACTCCGCGCGACGACAGCGACAGCGTCAGCATGCGCGAAAACATCGCGTCGGCGCAAACGACGACAGCCGTCATGACAATGCGGAGCCGGTCGCGGGAATTTTTATCTTCTTGCATTTTTCCGCGCCGGGATAAGATGACGGATCGGCGGTCGCGGCGACTATCTTCTGATCCGCTTTGAGCGAGAACAGCGACACGCCCGACGACGTTCTCGTCGTCTTTTTCGGAATGAGCTTCGTGTTTATTAAGATAGCGCGCTTCGCGCTGTTTATGATAAGTATATCCATTGGCTTCTCCTCGCAGAACACGGCGACGGCGGGAGATGAATCGGAATACGCATTGACGAGCTTTTTGCGCGCCACTTTCGTTTCATACGACGAAACGGGTATCTTTACGCCCTTGCCGTTTTCAAAAATGAACACGAAATTCTTGTCCTCGTCGTATTTTTTTATCGCCATCATGGCGAGCACCCGCTCGCCTTTGTCGAATTTTGCCGGAATGAAATCGCCGAGTTCGGACGCTTTTTTGGGCGAAAATTCGGACACTTTCATCTTGTATATCTTCTGCGCGTCGGAGATAAAGAGCAGATCGGCGGTGTTTTCCGTATCGATGGTCTGTATGACCTTGTCGCCCGGCTTCAATGCCTGCTCGTCGTTTCCGCGAAGCGATTGGAGCGTCATCTTTTTGAAATATCCCTCGCTCGTGAGAATGAGTTTGACGTTGTAATTTTCGATGTATTCTTCCTCTTTGTATTCGCGGGAAGTATCTTCGTATATTATCTGCGTCTTACGCGGAACGGCATATTTTTTCTTTATCTCCGCGAGCTGCTGCGCTATACGGCGGCGCAGCTTCGCCTCGCTCGAAATGACACCGCGCAGCTCGGCTATCTCGTCCTGCAGCGTCTTTATCTCTTTGATCCTTTCGAGGATATATTCACGGTTGAAATGGCGCAGTTTTATCTCCGCGATATATTCCGCCTGCACCTCGTCGATCTTAAATCCTTTCATGAGATTTTTCACGACGTCGGCTTCCTTTTCGGTCTCGCGGACTATCTTTATCGCTTTGTCGATGTCGAGCAATATCTCTCCGAGTCCGATCAGCAGATGCAGTTTTTCGCCCTTTCTGTCGAGCTCGTACGAAAGCTCGCGGCGCACGCATTCCGTGCGGAATTTGATCCACTCGTTCAGTATCTCTTTTATGCCCATGACGCGCGGCGAGCCGTCGACCAGCACGTTGAAGTTGCACGAAAAGTTGTCCTGCAGCGTCGTCTTTTTAAAGAGCTTCGTCATCAGCTTTTCGGGATCTGTGCCGCGTTTGAGATCGAGCGTGAGTTTAAACCCTTGCAGATCGATCTCGTTTCTCGCATCGCTGACCTCTCTCAGCTGACCGAGACGGATCATCTCCGTTATCTTTTTGAGGATGATCTCGATCGTCGTCGAATACGGGATCTCGATTATCTCGATGCGGTTTTCGCTCTTGTCGTAGTTATAGCGGGCGCGCAGAGTGATCGGGCCCTCGCCCGTTTCGTATATCGCTTTCATTGCGTCCCTGTCGTAGATTATCGACGCGCCGCCCGAGAAATCGGGCGCTTTTATTATGTCGAGCAGCTCGTCCGTCGTGATGTCCGGATTTTTGAGCAGTTCTATCGTGCCGTCGCATATCTCGCCGAGGTTGAACGAGCATATCCTTGACGCCATGCCGACGGCGATACCCATATTGGGGGACACGAGTATATTCGGGAACGACGTCGGGAGCAGTACGGGCTCTTTTGACGTCGCGTCGTAGTTGTCCTGCATATCGACGGCGTTTTTGTCGATGCCGCGGAATATCTCGGCGCAGAACGGATCGAGTTTGACCTCGGTATAGCGCGACGCGGCATACGCCATGTCGGAGCTGTATTGTTTGCCGAAATTACCCTTTGAGTCGATGAACGGATGAAGCAGGGCGCCGTTGCCGCGCGTCAGCCTCACCATCGTTTCGTATATCGCGGCGTCGCCGTGCGGGTTGAGCTTCATCGTCGCGCCGACGACGTTCGTGCTTTTTGTGCGGCCGCCGGTGAGCAGTCCCATTTTATACATTGTATAAAGCAGTTTTCTGTGCGCGGGTTTAAAGCCGTCTATCTCCGGTATCGCGCGCGAAACGATGACGCTCATGACATACGGCATGTAGTTTTTCTCTACCGTTTCGGTTATCGGCTGCACCGTGATCGGCGCCGGCGGCAGTTCGACGGGCGACGTGCTTTTTTTCTTTCTTGTTGCCATATTGCCCTCTCCTTAAATATCTGCGTCGGCAAGGTACAGCTTGCCGTATTTCGCTATGAAATCCTTGCGCTCGTCGATGTCGTCGCCGAGCAGCGTTTCAAATATATACGCCGTCTTTTGCGCGTCGGCGGGAGAAACGCATATCAGTCTGCGCGTCGCGGGGTTCATCGTCGTTTTCCACATCATCTCCGGCTCGTTTTCGCCAAGTCCCTTCGAACGCTGGATGGTGTATTTTGTATTGCCGAGATTTTTTAAGATCTCGGCTTTCTCCGGCTCGCTGTAAGCGAAATAAGTTTCGTCCTTTGTCGTTATCTCAAAGAGCGGCGACTCGGCGATGAACACTTTCCCTTCGCGTATGAGCGTCGGAAGCAGCCTGTAAAACATCGTCAAAAGAAGTGTCCGTATCTGAAAGCCGTCCTCGTCCGCATCGGTGCATATTATTATCTTGCTCCATTTGAGCTGAGAAATATCGAACGTATTCTGCGCGCCTTTTGTCTTTGACGGTATCTCCGCGCCGCAGCCGATGACTTTGAGCAAGTCGACGATGATATCGCTTTTGAAAATGCGGTCATATCCGTTTTTAAGGCAGTTGAGCGTCTTTCCGCGAACGGGGATTATCGCCTGAAACTCGGCGTTGCGTCCCTGTATGCACGAACCCATGGCGGAATCGCCCTCGACGATATAGACCTCGCGTTTTTCGGGATCTTTCGAGCGGCATGTGACGAATTTTTCGACTCTGTCCGAGATGCCGCCCGACGATTGAAGCTTTTTCTTGATGTTCACACGAGTCGCCTCGGCGTTTTCGCGCGAGCGTTTGTTTATCATCACCTGATTTGCTATCTTCTCCGCCTCGTCGGGCTTTTCGAGAAAATAAACTTCAAGCTGCGTTTTGAGAAAATCGGTCAGCGCCTCGGCGATAAATGAGTTCGTTATCGCCTTTTTTGTCTGGTTCTCGTACGACGTCCTTGTCGAAAAGCTGTTTATCACGAGGACAAGGCAGTCCTCGATGTCGCTGAATGATATTTTCGCGTCTTTTTTGCCGTATTTGTTCTTGGATTTGAGGTATTTGTCGATAGCGTAAACGAACGCGCTCCTTGTCGCTTTGTCGGGGGAGCCGCCGTGTTCGAGAAAGCTCGAGTTGTGGTAATATTCGATGAGGTTCACCGTGTTTGAGAAGCAGAACACGACGTCCGCTTTGAGATTGTATTCGGGCTGATCGGCGCGGTCGCGTCCGCGCGTTTCGAGATGGATCATATGCGGCTCCGTCAGGCTCGACTCGCCCGCGAGCTTTGAGATATAGTCCTCGATGCCGTTTTCGTAGAAATACGTTTTTTCGGTGAGGTCGCCTTCGGCGTCGTAGTATTTCAGATTGAACGTTATCCCCGCGTTCACTATCGCCTGCTTTTCAAGCGTAGCTTCAAAATATTCGAGAGGGATCAGCGTGTCGGTGAATACTTCGAGGTCGGGGCGCCAACGCACGACCGTTCCCGTTCTCTGTTCCTTGCGCGAAAGCGGCGTTTTTACGAGGTCCGTGACAGGCTTGCCCTTTTCAAACGAGATCTCGCTGACTTCGCTGCCGCGGTACGATTTGACGTTCATAAATTCGGAGCTGTACTGCGTCGACGCGGCGCCGAGACCGTTCAGCCCGAGCGCGTACTCATACGCGCCGTTGTCGTTGTTGTCGTATTTGCCGCCGGCGTAAAGCTCGCAGAAAACGAGTTCCCAGTTGAAGCGGTTTTCGTTTTCGTTCCAGCCGAGCGGCACGCCGCGGCCGAAATCCTCGACTGTGACCGTCCTGTCGCTGTCATAACGCACATTTATCACTTTTCCGAAGCCTTCGCGCGCCTCATCCACGGCGTTTGAGATGATCTCGAAAACGCTGTGTTCGCAACCTTCAAGACCGTCAGACCCGAAAATGACCGCGGGACGTTGACGCACGCGGTTTTCGCCTTTCAGCATTTTTATAATGTTATCGTCGTATTGCTGTGTTTTTTGTGGCATTTTTTACTCCGTCTTTTTATTTAAATCGGTTGAAAAATTTTGTATTGTATGATAAAATTGATTTATACAAGCATATTATATCATGTGCTTGCGGATTTTTCAATCGGGATTTTATATTTTTGCAAATTTATGAGTGTTAAGAAAATTTTTGAAAAAGAAAATATCGAGTACGTGTCGGCGCTGACGCTGTCGCCCGGCGATATAAGGCGCCCGGATATTGCGGCACGGCGCGGACTCGCCGCCGACGACGCAAAGACGGCGATAGTCTTTTTGATACCGTATTACGTCGACGACAAAACGGCGGGAAACGTCTCGCTTTACGCGCGGTCGAAGGATTATCATCTTTATTGCGAGGGACTGTTTGAAAGAGTCGAAGCGGCATTGACGGCGGAATACGGCGGC
This sequence comes from uncultured Clostridia bacterium, assembly GCA_905235755.1. Lineage (GTDB taxonomy): Bacteria > Bacillota > Clostridia > Oscillospirales > CAG-272 > RGIG6816. Next base: position 10,467 of record CAJONA010000010.1, on the reverse strand, counting down.
GTTTTTATCGGCTTTGCCGACAAATCGCCAATCGAAGAGACGCACGCCGCTCTTGAAGCGGGGCTGGCGATACGCGGCGACAGCTACGTTATCATAAACGAAAAATACGGCTCTTTTGTATTTATCGGCGAGATCATAACGAACGTAGACGCGCAAACGCTCGGCTTTGACGGGGCGAAAAAAGAGACAGTCGAGTGCCATCACTGCGGCGCGTGCAGACGCGCTTGTCCGATGAAAGACGGGCGCGAATGTCTCTCCTCCGTTACGCAGAAAAAGGGCGAGCTTACGGAGGCGGAGGAAAAATATATTGTCGAAAACGGCTGCGTCTGGGGATGCGACATTTGTCAGACGGTCTGTCCGCTAAGCAAAAATGTCGCCGAAACGCCGATAGATTTTTTCCGATCCGACAGAATAGCGAACATAGATATCAAAACGCTCGATGATATGAGCGACGAGGAATTTTCGCGGCGCGCTTTCTCATGGCGAGGGAAGGCGCCGATAAGAAGAAATCTTTTGCTTTTCGAGAATAACAAATAAAAAATAATGTGAAAATATCACCGTGAGGTGATATTTTGAGCGAACAAGAACTTCTCGCCAAGCTGCGGGCACAGGACAGGACGATACGTCGGCTGCGCCGCGAAAACGAGTATTTGCGCCACCGTGAAAAGTCGCTTTCGGGAAAGGTCGAACGTCAAAACAACACGCCGCGCGCATCGGCGGCTGCACGGCGGATATTGCGGTCGGGCGGATATTTCGGCTACCTGTGGCTGACGGTCAAAAGCACGACGGTGTATCAGGTTTACGACAAGGTGTTTTTCGCGGCGCGCAAATATATGCTTGCGTCGAGCCTGTTTAAAATAGCCATAGCTGTGCTTTCGTTTTTGAAAACGAGCGCGGCGTTCATAATTATTGTCGGTATACTCGCCGTGCTCGCGCCCGCGATATTGATATTCGGCACGCTGATGTTTGTGATCAGTATGTTTTCGTACAAAAAACTCGACGGGATGACGGCGAATCTCGACACAAACGTGTATGCGTTCGCTCCGGAAAAGCTGTCGCCCGTAATGCGTGCGACCAAGGCGGAGGTCGCCGAGCGAGGTCAGGTCATAAACATAACGACATCGTTTTCAAAATGCGCTTTTTCCGGCGCGAAAATGCGCGGCGACGGCACGCTCGACGTCCACGTCAGCTATTTTTTCAGAATGAGGAAAATACTCGACAAAAAGGGTATAAAAATATATTTTATTTCGTAAGGAGGGAAGTCATACGGTAGATTTTATTTACGGCAAGACCGGAACGGGAAAAAGCGACGAGATGTTCTCGCGCGCCGAACGTTCCGCGAATAGCGGTCGCCATGTGTTCATACTCGTGCCGGACAGAGACGCCGTATCGGTCGAGCGGCGCGCGTCGACGCTCGACGGCGCGGGGCAAATCGACGTCGTGACTTTTCGCCGACTTGCGAATTACATATTCCGCGCGCTCGGCGGCATCTCGGAGAGATATATCGGCGCGGGCGAAAAAAATGTGATAATGCACAGCGTACTTGCGGATATCTCGCCTTCTTTAAGAGAATACGGAAAAATATCGCCGTCGGATATTTCGATGACGGAGACGCTCGTCGGCGCACGCGCGGAGATGATGAGAAATATGATCACACCGTCCGACCTCGGCGAAGGGGCGGCGCGCCTTTGCGGCAGAACGGCGAACAAACTGCTCGATCTGTCTGAGATCTTTGCGGAATTTGACCGCAGGGTAGCGGAAAAGTGGCGCGATCCCGACGGCATGATATCCGCCGCGTGCGAGAAAGACGGCGTGTGCGGCTTCTTCAAAGGAAGCGACGTCTATCTCGACGCTTTCACGTCATTTACGGCGCAGCAGTACAGAATGATAGAACAGATAATGCGCGGCGCCGATAACGTTTGCATTACGGTGGCGTACGAGCCCGACAACGACGTCAGCGAGCCCGCGTTTATGACTGTCTTGAACACGGACAGGCTCTTGCACGAAACGGCAAAGCTCGCGTGTGCGCGGATCGGGAGCGAGACCGTCATGCGCGTACCGACGAGATTTAAAAACGAAGCGACGGCATTCCTTTCGGCAAATATGTGGACGTCGTCAAGGCGCGTCCGCCCGCATTACGACAAGATCACCGACGATGTGAGCGTCATAAGCGCGGCAAACGCCTACGCGGAAGCGGAGGCTGTTGCGACGGATATCTGCCGTCTTATTCACGGCGGAATGAGATACAAGGAAATAGCGGTCATAACGCGCAGTCCGGACGAATACGGCGGTATAATCGACGCCGTCTTTGAAAAATACGAAATACCGTATTTCATATCGAAAAAAACCGACATAACGGAGCTTTCGCTTATAAAATTCGTTTTTCTCGTTCTCGGTATGTGCGAACACGGCTTGTTTAAAGACGACGTTATTTCGTACATAAAAACAGACCTTTGCGGCGTAGAGCAAAACGACGCGTTCGCTTTTGAAAATTATGTGCTCAAATGGAACATATCGGGCAGCCGATTTACCGACGGCGATTTCACCTATCATCCGCGCGGGATCGGCGAGCGCTTTACGGAAGAGGACGAGAAAAAACTCGACGCGATAAATGCGGTCAGGCGCGCCGTCACGGAGCCGCTGACGCGGTTTTTCGGCGTTATGAAAAACGCCGCGACGATATGCCGAAAGGCGACGGCTCTGTTCGACTTTTTGAGCGCGCTCGGCGTGCCGGAACGTCTTGACGCTATTGCCGGGGACGCTCACGCACAGGGCGATATCGCGCGCGAGATGACGCTCAGAAAGCTCTGGCGCGCATTTTGCGACGCGCTCGACGGGCTTGTCGCGTCGGTCGGCGAACGTAAATGCCGCGACGATGAGTTTTCCGTGTACCTTCGCGCCATGCTGTCAAAGACCGACATCGGCGCGATACCGACGTCTGTTGACGAGGTGCTGATAGCCGACGCCGTCCTGACGAGCGTCACGGAGGCGCGCGCCGTATACGTCATAGGTTGCTGCGACGGCGGATTTCCGAAAAAAGTCGGCGAAGACGGCATTTTCACCGAGCGCGAAAAAAGCGAGCTTGAGGGCGCGGGTATTGAAATATCGTCGCGCATATGGAAAAAGATCTCCGACGAGATGTATTATTTTTACGCGGCGGCGTCATCCGCGTCGGAGCGCGTAACGTTCACATATCCGAGGGCGGGATCGGACGGAAAAGAGGTATACAGATCGATAGGCGTTTTGCGCGTACTCGAACTTTTCCCCAAACTCGAAGTCTTTGAGTTCGAGATGGCGTCCGACGCAGACATGATATGGAATAAGCGCGCGGCGTTCGAATACGCCGTGACAGCACGGGACGAGCTCGGCGCGGCTCTGCGCGAATATTACTTAAACGATCCCGTTTACGCGGAAAAACTGCGGTTTTCGTCAATGCCGATGTCGGCGGAAAAGTGTGCTCTCGACGCGGCGGCGGCAAAGGACCTTTTCGGCGACAAGCTCAACATGAGTCCGTCGAGGCTCGAAAGCTATGTAAAGTGCAGATTTGCGTATTTTTGCGAATACGGGCTTTCTCTTTCCGACGACAGGATACAGCGTTTCGGCGCTGTCGACATCGGCAGTTTCATGCACAAGATAATGGAGATAGCCGCAAAATTCGCAGCGGCAAATCCCGACGCGGCGGACGAAGATATCGACCGTATGATCAGGGAAGCCGCAAACGACGAGCTGACGCGAATGCTTTGCGGCGCGATACCGGCGCGGCTGGAACATGTGACGGACTATCTTTGCAAAAGCGCGCGGATATTCGTCGACAAGATACGCGAGGATATCGCGTCGAGCAAATTCAAGCCGCGCGGATTTGAACTCACCGTGGGGGCTGACGGAATAGAGCCGCTGAAACTTTCAAACGGGAAGGTGAGCGTCAGGATACGCGGAACGATAGACCGTCTTGACGCATACGAGGGCGAAGACGGAACGCTCCATGTCCTTGTGTGCGACTATAAGACGGGGAAAAAGACGTTCGATATGAAGAATATCGCGCTTGGGCTCGATATGCAGATGCTGCTGTATCTGTTTTCGGTATGGGAGAACGGCGAAAAATATTTCGGCAAAAAGATAACCCCCGCAGGTGTTATGTATATCGGAATAAAGCCGCCGAGTCTCGACCTCACGATAGAGAAGGGCGCCGACACGGATACGGAAAAAAGCGGGCTGTTCTTAGCTGAAATGAACATCCTCCGCGCCATGGATCCCGCGCTTGACGGCGGAATAATACCGGTAAAAGAAAGCGATGTCGAAAAATACGCCGAGAGCGGAGAGGTAAAGAACGTCATCTCGCTCGAAGCGCTCGAAAACCTGAAAAAAGACGTTGAAAATACAGTGATCAATATCGCAGAAGAACTTTGCGGAGGAAAGGCATACGCAAAACCGATATCGGAAGGCAATTCTTCGCCGTGCCGGTATTGCCGTTACAAGCCCGTATGCCGCAGAGTATATATTGACGAGGAGAACGAGAAATGAAAATACCCGAGAGTTTGCTCAAAAAAGTTGAAAAGCCGGGACGTTACGTCGGCGGCGAGTGGGGACAGATAATTAAGGACAAAAAGGACGTCGACGTGCGCTTTGCGTTCTGCTTCCCCGACACATACGAGATAGGAATGTCAAATCTCGGCATACGCATCCTTTACGATATAATGAACAAAAAGGATTATATATGGTGCGAGCGTGCGTACGCCCCGTGGACCGATATGGAGCAGCTTATGATCGAAAACGACATCCCCCTATGGGCGGTCGAGAGCGGCGACGAGCTGAAAGCTTTTGACATCGTCGGCTTTACGCTTCAATACGAGATGTGCTACACGACGGTGCTGAATATGCTCGGGCTCGCGGGCATACCGATAATGCAGTCGGAGCGGACAAAGGACGATCCGCTGATCGTGTGCGGCGGACCTTGCGCTTATAACTCCGAGCCGATGGCGGATTTTGTCGACATCTTTCTCATCGGCGAGGGCGAGGACGAGGTCGTAGAGCTGTGCGATCTTTACCGCGAGTACAAAAAGACCGAGATGACAAAAGACGAGCTGCTTCACCGCGCCGCAAAGATCGACGGCTTTTACGTTCCGTCGCTTTACGACGTCGAGTATAACGCCGACGGCACGGTGAAAAGCTATACGCCGAAATACGACGACATTCAAAAACGCGTCAAAAAACGCATCGTCAAGGATCTTGACAAAGCGCCGTACCCCGAGAATCTCGTCATGCCGTACATCGAAACGGTGCAGGACAGGATAGTTCTCGAAGTCTACCGCGGCTGCATCCGCGGCTGCCGCTTCTGTCAGGCGGGGATGGTATATCGCCCCGTAAGAGAAAAGAGCGTCGAAACGCTGAACAGTGAGGCAAAAACGCTCGTTGAGAACACGGGCTACGATGAGATAACGCTCTCGTCGCTGTCGATAAGCGATTACACTTGCATCGACAAGCTGACCGACGAGCTGCTGAAATGGACGGACGACAAAAAGGTGTCGCTGTCTCTGCCGTCGCTGCGCGTCAACAGCTTTACAAAAGAGCTTATGGACAAGATCTCGACCATACGCACGGGCGGCATCACGTTCGCGCCAGAGGCGGGCACGCAGCGCCTGCGCGACGTAATAAACAAAAACATCGACAAGGACGAGCTGCTCCGCGCGTGCCGCGTCGCGTTTTCGGGCGGCAAGACGGCGGTCAAACTGTACTTTATGCAGGGACTTCCGACGGAGACGGACGAGGACCTCGACGGCATCATAGCGCTGGCGCGCGACGTGATCGAGGAATTTTACCGCACGCCCGACAGAGTGAAGCGTCAGCCGCAGGTCACGATAAGCGCGGCGTGCTTCGTGCCGAAGCCGTTCACGCCGTTTCAATGGGAAGGGCAGTGCGGCTATGACGAGCTGTGCCGCCGCCAGAAATATGTAACGATGAAAAACACCGATCGCAAGATAAGATACAATTATCACGACGCGTGCACAAGCCGCATCGAAGCTGTGTTCGCACGCGGCGACAGACGGCTCGGCAAGGCGCTCGTCGAAGCGCACCGCCGCGGGATGCGGCTTGACAGCTGGGAGGAGTTTTTCGACTATGAACAGTGGCTCGACGTGTTCCGCTCCGTCGGGATCGACGAGTCGTTCTACGCAAACCGCACGTTCGGCGAGGACGAGATACTCCCGTGGGACATTATCGACATCGGCGTGTCGAAGGAGTTTTTGCTCAGGGAAAGACACAACGCATATAAAGAAAAAACGACGCCCGCCTGCTCCGAAAAGTGCTCCGGCTGCGGCGCTTCGTGTATAGGAGGTAAAACGGCATGGTGCCCGAAGAACGTTACTCCGTAAGAGTGAAATTTTCAAAGGTAGGCAGTCTGAAATTCATATCGCATCTCGACCTTTCGCGGACGATGAAAGCGGCGTTTTTGCGCGCGAAACTGCCCATTTGGTACACGATGGGTTTCAATCCGCATCCGAAAATGGTGTTTTCCCTGCCGCTTTCGGTCGGCACGGCGAGCATGTGCGAGTTTATGGATTTTATGCTTACGGAAAAGCCCGACTATGATGAGGTCGTCCGTCGGCTGAACGCGTCGTTTCCCGCGGAGCTTCGCGCACTCTGCGCGTATGAGCCGCAGACGCGCTTTTGCGACATCGGTTGGGCGGAATATACAATAAGTATTATATCGCCGGAGGCGTCCGCCGATATGGCGAGCGAGATCAAAAAGCTGTTCGAAGGTGAGATCAAGATACAGAAAACGACAAAAACGGGGACGAAAGAGACGGACATATCATCCCTTTGCGACATTATCCGCTGCGAGTACGAAAACGGCGCGATAAATATCCGCGCAATGCTTTCGTGCGGGGAGAATTCGTTCGTCAACCCGAAATATATCGTTGAGCATATTTTGTCGAAATATCCCGACCTGCTCCGAGGCGGCGACTACACCGTTTGCCGCGAGCGCGTTTTCATGAGTGACAAAAAGACGGAGTTTATGTGATATTATGGAGCAATATTCTGTTTTGGCTAAATATTACGACGCGCTGATGAGCGGCGTCGATTACGAAAAATGGGCGGATTTTTACGTCGCATGCTTCGATAAATTCGGCGACGGAGTGAAAAAAGTTGTCGATATAGGCTGCGGCACGGGGAACATCACCGTCCCGCTCGCGTCTCGCGGATACGTTATGACGGGAGTCGATCTTTCCGCCGAAATGCTCGCTCTCGCTGCGAAAAAGGCGGAGGAAAACGGACTCAAAATACGCTACGCAGAGCAGGATATGGCGGCGCTCGACACGGGAGACGCAGCCGACGCCGTGTGCTGTTCGCTCGACGGGATAAATTATCTTTTGGGGACGGATAAACTCCGCTCGTGCTTTTTTCACGTCTCGCGCACGCTCTCGGACGGCGGGCTGTTCATCTTCGACGTGAATACATTATTTAAATACAAAAGTATTTTAAAATCGGACTCGTTCGTCTACGAAACGGAAGAACTGTTTTTGTGCTGGCAGAGCTTTTTTAACGAAAAAAGCGGCATTTGCGACTATTATCTGACATTCTTTTCGGAGAGCGGCGGCGTTTGGCGCCGACTTGACGAAGAGCAGCGCCAGCGCTCATATTCGCCGAGGACGATAAAAAAACTGCTCGCCGAAGCGGGTTTTTCAGTCGTAGGCACGTATGCCGACACCGATTTTTCAGAAGTGCTGCCCGACAGCGAGCGGATGTTTTTCGTCTGCCGCAAGGAAAGATAAGAAAAATTTTTAAAAATTAACAATAAAGATCTTTTCGCATAGACTGTTTATAGTTTACGGCGAAAGGATTTTTTATTATGGATCAAACACAGATATATTACGGAAAGCTAATCGTGCGCGTGACATCCGCCGACGCCGCGATCCCTGTGGAAGACGCGACGGTCGTGCTCAGGATCGTCGATGAGAAACGCCCGCGCATATTCGCGGTACTGACAACTGACGAAAGCGGGGAAACGGACGAGATACCGATACCGACGCCGCCGCCCGAGCTGTCGCTTTCACCGTTGCCAAGCTCGCCGCCGTATTCGATGGTGAACATCGAGGTGACGGCATTCGGATATTACAGCACGGCGAATATGAACGTGCCGATATTTGCGGGGATAACGTCTGTGCAGAACGTGAACTTGCTTGCGCTGCCCGAAGACTCACCGGAGGGCATGCCGTCTCCCGAGGTCATCGTATCCGAGAGCGGCACGCCGGAAATTTAAGGAGGCGCTATGGCGATAGTACCTGTTATACCCGAAAAGATACGCGTTCATCTCGGTCCGCCGGAAAGCAACGCGCAAACGGTGGCCGTATCATTTCCCGACTACATAAAAAACGTCGCGTCGAGCGAGATATATCCGACGTGGCCTGAGGCGGCGCTGCGCGCAAACATATACGCGCAGATCTCCGTCGCGCTGAACAGGGTTTTCACCGAACATTATCCGTCGATGGGCTATGATTTTGACATCACGAACAGCACGGCGTATGATCAGTCGTTCGTATACGGGCGCGACGTTTACGAAAACATAAGCAGGATAGTAGACGAGATATTCAACGATTACATAGTGCGGCAGGGCAATATAGAGCCGTTGTTCGCGCTCTACTGCGACGGCGTGAACGTGCAGTGCGAAGGTCTTTCCCAATGGGGAAGCGTTGAACTCGCCAACGAGGGCTTCGGCGCGTATGACATACTCGCGGCATATTACGGAAACGACATCGATATCGTCGAGGACGCGCCGATAGAGGATGTGCGTCCGTCGACGCCCGGCAGACCGCTCAGGCTCGGCAGCGTCGGCTCTGAGGTGTCGTTCATTCAGACGCGGCTCAACCGCATATCGACAAACTACCCGGCGATACCGAAGATATCGCCCGTCGACGGCGCTTTCGGCGTCGAAACGGAGAACGCCGTGAGGGAGTTTCAGCGCATATTCGGACTCGACGTCGACGGCGTAGTCGGCAAGGCAACGTGGTACAGGATACAGTTCGTCTACAACTCTGTCAAGCGCCTGTCAGAGCTTGCGAGCGAAGGGCTGACGTTCGAGGAGATACCGAGCCAGTTTCCGCAGACGCTGTCCCTGGGCGACACGGGCATATACGTTTACGACGCGCAGTACTATATAAGATGGATATCGCTCTTCGATCCCGCGGTGCCGTCGGTGGAGTTCGACGGCGTGTTCGGAGAGTCGACGGAGGCCGCCGTCAGGGCGTTTCAGCAGGAGTACGATTTGCCTGTGACGGGCGTCATCGACGCGGCAACGTGGGACGAAGCATTCGCCGTTTATGCCGGCTATATAAGGACGGCGGGCGAGGAGCTGCTCGGCGCGGGCGCGAGGCCGTTCCCCGGCGAGGTGCTTAAATTCGGCTCCCAAGGCGAGTACGTGACGATATTACAGCAGTATATCAATGCCGCGTCGACGCTCTATGACTCGATACCGCAGATCCCCGTCACGGGGATATTCGACGAGGCGACGCGCGATGCGGTCTACGCGGCGCAGGCGCTGTTCGGCTACCCGATAAACGGGCTCGTCGGGCCTGTCCTTTGGGACACTCTCGGAATAATATACTCGTCCGTTTCGGACGAAAACTACATCGCCGACGGTCAGTGGGCGGGTGAAAATATAGCCACGGAGGAATAGATCATGGCAAATTTACGCAAGAACAACATATATGAGCTTCAGCTGTGGCTCAGAAGGCTCGCGCAACTCGGAATGGATATTCCGCTTATAATTCCCGACGGCATTTACGGGCCGAAAACGGCGGAAGCCGTGCGCATTTTTCAAAAGGAATACGGTCTGCCCGTGACGGGCGTCGTCGATTTCAACACATGGCAGGCGGTTAAAGAGGCATACAAAGAGGCGGAAAGCGCCGCTTCACCCGGAAAGCCGCTCTGCGTCTTTCCGTCGCCGGATTACGTTGTATCTCCGTCTGAGCAGAGTGATATCGTTATGTGCGTTCAGAGCATCCTCGCGGCGCTCGTCGTCGCATACGACGAGTTCGAAGATATAGAACCGAGCGGAATATACGACGAAAAAACAGCCGACGCCGTGCGGCTCTTTCAAAGGATAAACAGACTTGACGAGACGGGCCTCGTCGACAAAAAAACGTGGGACGGTCTTGTTCGCAGTTATAATAATTATGCTCACCATCCCGGGTACACGGGGTGATTTGCGCGCCGCGTTTTTCGCGCGGTGCGCGCCAATCCTTCTCGCGCCGCGGCATCTTTCTCGCGCCGTGCGCGAAACTCTATGCACTTTTCTTTACGCGAAAGAAAAGTGCGAAAAGAAGCGCGCAAGCGTGCCGCTTGAGCGCCTGTGAAATGCAGATAAAGCCGCAAATACACGTTGTTTTGCTCCCCGTCTAAAGCGTCGCCGCACGGCGTCTCCGCTTTTTAATTTTGCACGGCAAAATTAACCGCCGGAACCACGCAAAAGGG
>CAJONA010000009.1:516-17023 GCA_905235755.1 uncultured Clostridia bacterium | reverse complement strand
GTATTTCATTCAAGACGTCGGCGCGGCGAGCGATGATGAGCTTATCGCGTCGGCAAAAGAGGTTCGCGCAAGGCTTGCTCCCGCGCTAAAAAAAGAAGAGACGAGCGACTTATCGCGCGGATATGCCGGAACGATCGGTCATTCTCATCTCGACACGGCGTGGCTGTGGTCCGTCTCCGAGACGGCGCGCAAATGCGCGCGCACGTATTCGGAAGTGCTGACGCTTATGGACATATACCCCGATTACAATTTCATTCAGTCGTCAGCTCTTCATCTTGAATTTGTGCGCGAAAACTATCCGTCGATATTCGAAGGGATCAAAAGCCGAGTCAAAGAAGGCAGATACGAGCCCAACGGCGGAGTTTGGGTAGAGGGGGACGTAAACATCCCGTCGGGCGAGGCGATAGTGCGACAATTTTTGTACGGACAAAGATATACAAAGGAGCATTTCGGGTACACATCCGATACGTTCTGGCTCGAAGATACTTTCGGTTACAGCGCCGCTCTTCCGCAGATAATGCGCGGCGCGGGGATAAAATATTTTTACACGGCAAAGCTGTTTCAAAGCGACCTCAATATGCCCAAAACCGATACTTTCCGCTGGTGCGGGATCGACGGCAGCGAGGTGCTCACGCATCTCAACCGCATGAGCCCGACGCCGGACGCAAATACGGTTTACGGCGCGGTCCAAGGGATCGAGGACAAGCGCTCAAACGACTCCCGTCTTATCGCTTACGGTTACGGCGACGGCGGAGGCGGCCCGTCATACGAAACGCTCGAACTTTTGCGGCGCGCAAAAAAATTGAGCGGTATGCCGCTCGTCGAAGAAACGACGGCAAGCCGATTTATGAAGGAGCGCGTCGAGCCGAGGCACGACCGCCTGCCGATACTCGACGGCGAGCTTTATTTCGAGCTTCACCGCGGCACGCTGACGCAGATGCACGATGTCAAAAAGAACAACCGTCTTGCGGAGATCGCGCTTCACGATATGGAGCTCCTGTCGGTGCTTGCGGATAAAAACGAAGCGGAGGCGCGCGAACGGCTGTGGAAGATACTGCTGAAAAATCAGTTCCACGACATCCTGCCGGGAACGTGCTATCCCTCCGTATACGACACGATGATACCCGAAACGGAAAAACTGATCTTTGATGCGCGCGCCCTTACCGGATCATATGCCGAAAAGCTCTCCGACAAAGATGAAAAGCGTTTTTCCCTCATAAATACGTTATCTTTTGACAGGGACGATGTGACAGTCCTCGACGGGAAAATATCGGTAGGCGGTGTTCCCTGCCAAACATATACCGACAGTCGCGGAAACGAAAAAACAGCGATCAGATCGGCCGTTCCCGCGTTTTCTTCGACGACTCTTTCATACGGGAAAGCTCAAAACGGGAATATCCCGTTTGAAGAAAAGAACGGCACGCTCGAAACGCCGTTTTATTCCGCTCGTTTCGATGAGTGCGGATATATATCGTCGCTTGTCGACAAGCGCACCGGCAGACAGGTGAAAAATCCCGACGGCGCGCCGCTCGGCACGCTGTATTTCGGCGAAAGTATGTCGCTTATGTACGACAACTGGGACATCGACGACGACGTGTTCAAAAAACTGCTCCCGATAAAAGACATCATCTCACGCGAAGTCGTTTCCGTCGGAACGGTCGAATACCGCATACGCGCAAAATATCGGCTCAGCCCGCGTTCGACGGCTGTCGTCGACACGGTCTTCTATGCAGATATGCCGAGGATAGACTATGAAGTCACGCTCGATTGGAGCGAGCGCCACGCGCTGCTGAAAGCGGGGTTTGACGTATATGTAAAATCGAACTTCGTCAAAAACGAAATTCAGTTCGGACATATCGAGCGTCCCGCAACGCGCAACAACACCTACGAGGCGGCAAAATTTGAGGTGTGCAACCACAAATGGACCGACATATCCGAGCCGCGATACGGTGTGGCGATACTCAACGACTGCAAATACGGCATTTCCGCTGACGGAAGCGATATAAGGCTGACGCTGCATAAAGGCTGCTTCCGCCCCGATCCCGTACACGATAACGGCGCTCATACGATGCGTTATTCACTGCTCCCGCACGTCGGCGCGTTCAACGCCGAAAACGTTGTAAAAGAAGCGTATAAATTCAATTATGCGCCGTTTGAAGTTTTGGGAAGAACCGACGTCAGCGCACCCGTCAAGATATCGGCTCCGAACGTCATCTGCGAAACGGTAAAGCCCGCCGAGGATATCGAGGGCGCCATGGTGCTCCGCATTTACGAATGCGAAGGAAGTCTTACGAACTGCGAAATTGATCTTTGCGGCGCCAAACGCGCGTTTGCGTCAAATCTGCTTGAAGAAATATCGGATGAAATACCGCTGTCAGACGGCAAAGCGGCGCTTTCGTTCCGCCCGTTTGAGATAAAAACGGTTATTATTACAAAATAAACAGCAAAATCGGAGCGGATGTCCATACATCCGCTCCGATTTTTTACTGCGTAAAAATCAAAACTCTATCTCCATTCCGTCATACGATACGATAAAGCCGAATTTCCCTGCCGCCTCTTTCATTTCGTCGTAAATGATGTTATATCCGTTATGCGAAAAATGATTGACGGCGAATATTGTATTTTCATCGGCGTTTCCCTGCTCGATCAATCTGTTTTTGACCTCGACGTTTCTTTCAAGGCTCATATGTCCGTGATATTTGAACGTCCTTGTGCCCATCGTGCAGTCGAGCGTCACAAAATTCAGCTTTGTACCGCGCTCAGACAGAAAATCAAACACCTCATCGTAAAAAATATCCGTATCGTGCCCGTATATCATCGCCTTGCCGTCTTTTTCGATCAGATATATGTACGGGTGAGCCGTGCCGTGATATGCCGGAAGCGGCGTGATATCGAAGCCGCTCGCTGTGAACGTTTCGTAAGCGGGAACAATTTTAAGATTTACCGTGTTCGGTATGTCTTTCGGGAATTGACGCTGGTGCTTTTCCACGTTTATCATAAACTGCTCAAAAAGGTCCTCCGAGCCGTAAACGTCGAGCTGAGGCGTCGAGTCGTCGAGCATAGCGAACCATTTTCGCCTCGTTCCGAAATCCTGCGGATAATAGTGGTCCTCATGGATATGCGTTATTATAACTGATGCGATATCGGTATAATCGATGCCGTTTTGCGCCATGTGCATAAAAGCGTCGGGCGGCCAATCGATCACAAGCGTGCCGTCGACGATCGCCTGCGTGCGCGAGCGTATATTTTTTCCTCCGAGTCTGCGCGCCTCCGCGCATCTTTCGCATTTGCAGAATAAAGCGGGGATCCCTTCCGCCGCCGCGGTTCCGAGATATTTGAATTTCATTTGAATTTTCCTTTCCGAAAAGTAATTATGTTATTTTTTCGATAAGCTCGATCCTGCCGGCATGTTTGACGTCAAAATCGGTGTCGAGAAACGTCTCGCATATTGCGATCGCGGTGTCGAGAGGCACGCTCGACGCACCCATCGTCAGCACGTTTCCGTTGTTGCACGTTCTGAAATCATAGCACTCCTCGACGCTTTTGCAGTTATTGGCGTACACGCCCTTGAATTTGTTGGCGACGATTGACATCCCGATCCCCGTCTTGCATATCAGGATGCCTCGCGATGACGCGTCCCGCAATATCCTTTCTGCAAACGCCTTTGCTATCTCGGGATACGGCATATCGGTCGGCGATTTTATATACGTGATATCGTATTTTTGCGACAGCGCCGCATAGAGCTTATCGGCAAAATTGACGGCGTTATGATCTCTGTCAAGATAGATTTTCATATTATCTCCTGATTTTTAGTTTCTTTCAGTATAGCACACCTCGTTAAAAAATGCAATATTTTTCAATGCATCGGCGCAAAACGCAGGTAAATTACATCTACACAAATAAAAAACCGAGGCGACGCCTCGGTTTTTATATGATCATTCAAGCATCTGAACGTCGAGTTTATTTCTCTGCTTGAAATAAAACGCCGCTCCGAGCACTATCCATACGCCGAGCATGAGATAGCTCTGCCATGAGAAATGAACGCCGTCGAGTCCGGGTATCGGCACGAGTTGAAGAATGATAAACACAGCCGAGAACACCGCTCCGAGTATCGTGAATACCGAGAGACCGCGCTTTGCGTCTTTACATTCTTTGAGCGTCGCAAACGCCGCAAGCGAAGTGAACAAAAATCCTATGGACGCGCCTATCGCGCTCATATCCACAAACCAGCCGAGAGCTTCTCTGCCCAATATCGGGCCGGTTAGAGAAACGATTATGCAGAAAACTATCGCGTTTTTGGGAGTGCCGAATCTTTCATCTACCTTGCCGAACGCGGCGGGCAGATAGCCGTCCTTCGCCATCGAATACATAAGTCTTGACGACGCGAGATAAAATCCCATAATTCCCGACAGTACGGCGCACGAAACGCCGACTCCGACGAGGATTTTTCCCCATACGCCGAGCATTTTCTCAGCCGCCGACAGCAGCAGCCACGGCGTGCCTTCGGCATCTACGATGAGCTCGGGCCAGTTTTCAAGGGCCGCCGCCGTTATCGCGTTGTTCGAGCAGTAAACAAAGCATCCGAAAACGATAGCGATTATCATTATAAAGATGACCTTTTTGTAGGAGAATTTGAATTCCTCCGCCGCCTGCGGTATAGCGTCAAATCCGACGAACGCCCACGGCGCTATCGCGAATGTCGCCAGTATAGCCGATATCCACGACTGATTTGCGAAGATCTCGTCGTATGTTCCCGCGGCGACGGCGGCGGATTTGTCAAATCCCCACCACGGCGCCATGTTTTCTATCTTTGCATACGGTGAGCAGAGTGCCGCTATGAAAAGCGTGAACACGCAAACGATGAGCAGCGTCGCCAGAACAGTCTGAACGTATCCCGCCTTTTTGACGCCAATGATATTGAGTATTCCGAAAATGATCAGTATCGCGCCGGCGACGATTATCTCGCCGAGCCATACCTCAAATCCCGCTATCGTGTAATGAAATCCCCATTTGAGCACAGGACCGAAGATGCCGTCGATGATAAGCCCTATCGCCGTCGAGTTCATCGGGACGTTCGTCAGGTACGCGGCAACGAGGAACCATCCGCAGATAAACGCGGGGATCTTGCCGAATCTGGCGCGCGTGAACGTAAATTCTCCGCCCGCTTTGGGGTATTTCGGCACCATATACGCATATGACATTGCGATGACTATCATGACAAGCGCGCCGAGTATCATCGCTATCGTCGTTCCGGCAACGCCGGAATTCGGCAAAAACTTCTTGCCCGGGTTGATAAATGATCCCCATCCGATTATACATCCGAACGCTATCGCCCAGACGGACATCGGACTGAGTGAGCGGCGCAGACCGCTTTGCTTTTCTTGTTCCATAAGTCCTCCTGATTTTTTTATTTTTTATTTTACGTCGTAAGTTTTATCTATCGCTTTCAGCTCTTTAAACGTATCTATTTCGATTATGTCATCTTTTTTGCACTCGCGTATTTCCACGGAGTATTCGCCGCCGAATACGACGAACGGTATCTGATCCCAGTATCTTTCCTTGCCGCCCGGCATATCATAGGCGAGTTTCAAGTGCTCTGCCAGTTTTTTGCCGTCGTCTTCGTTCCAATACGATATTCCGACCTCCTGATAGCAGTCGATGCCGCCGATCTTTTGCGATTGTATTACGCCGCCCTGCACCTCAAAGCACCAGTCGTCCGTGCGATCCGTTTTGATGCCGAGAAAGTTCGAGCAATAGTTGTATTTTTTGATTATCGCGGGGTTGTAAATGAGCAGATCCGCCTCGAAAACATACGCGTTCCCGAGCAAATAGCGCGCGCACAGCGCGGACGAGATGTTGTTCGCCTCGTTATACGCGGGATTTTCGATAAATTTTATCATCGGATATTTGTAGAGCAGTTGATCGAACTGCTCGGCGAGATATCCGCGCACAATGAATATTTCATCTATTCCCGCCGCGAGCACCGCGTCGATCAGCCCGTCGATTATGCGCTTCCCATTGACTCTGACGAGCGGCTTCGGGGTGTTGAGCGTCACGGGAACGAGGCGCGAGCCGAATCCCGCCGCGATGAACACGGCACGCTTGACGCGGTACGGTTCAAGCGCGTCGATACCGGACGGCGTTATTTTTGTTTTCGCAAGATAACCGAGTTCTGTCAGCTCTGCGACGGTGCGGTTGACGCTTCCGAGCGAGCAACCGAGTTTTGACGCGAGTTCGCGTTGAGTGAGCGCGCCGCTTGACGTCGCCGCAGCTTCGAGCACATCGAACTGTTTTCTCGACAGTTTTTCCATTTTCTTTTCCTCCTTTTTTGGCACGGCAGGTTCAAAATTTACAACACCACGCGCCTAAATTGAACAAAAATTTAAAAATTTGCAATAAAATTCAGCAAGAAAAACCTTGCGTTCATTTCGCACGGTTCTTCTTTTCATTTTGAACTTTCAGTCTTTATCCGAGTCGGCGTCGGCGGATGCGTTTTCGCCGTCTGACGGCTGTTCCGACTCGTCGTTTATCACGATGTCGCCCTCGACCTCTTTGCCCGCGTTCTCGTCAATGCCGAGCTTTTTCGATATTTTCGATTTTGCGCGGCGGAAATGGATGTAAAACCACGAGCCGACAGCGACGGCAATTCCCGCGATAAGCGGGATCACGTAAGAGACCGCGCTTATATCAATATACAAAAACATAGTTTATCTCCTTTACTTGTTTTTATTTTCTTTTTGCTTTTGCGAGAGGCGGCCGAGAATGTATTTCACTCCGACGTCTCCCGCCGTGCCGTATGAATACAGATGCGCGGTTTTGAGCTCGTCTATCTTCTCGCGGTATTTGTCCGCGGAAGAAAGCAACTCGTCCGCCGCGGCCTTGACGCCGTCAAGCTCATCCTTTTCGAGTGCGACGCCGACCTCTTTACGCAAATAAATCTCTGCGGGAGTTATGCCTAACTTCTCCCATTCGGGGTTTTCGACTTTCATCTTAGTGTTGACAAAGAGGACTGGCTTTTTCGTTGCGAACGCAAATTCATACGCGATGCCCGACCAGTCGGTGATGAGAAGATCGGATGAATAAATCGACTTGTTTGTCGTAAAATCAAGCTCAAAAGTGAGTTTTTCGTCAGGCACGTCTTTATAGCGTTCGGTGAGGAGCGCGAGTTTTTCGGGATATCGCTTTGAATATTCGGGGTGCGGGCGCACCGTCAGGTGCGTACCGTCCGCCATGAGCCCTTCTATCAGCTTATCTACGCAGCTGTCGAGCAGGTTGTCCTCCTGCCACGACGGCGCGATGAGTATTTCCTTAACGAAGTTTCCGCTTTTCGCGCTCGTATTATACGAATTTTCGAGTTTTTCGGCAAGCGGATAGCCGAACTCGACGAGCGTCTTTTCAGGCAGACCGTAGACTTTTTCCGTCTCGCGTACTTCCCTTGCAACGTGAGGCCCCGTGCAAAATACGGTGTCAAAATTGTCGAGCGCGCCTTTGCGGAAGCCCATATGCACGCTCATCATGTCGTGCGGAGCATAGATGTATTCAACGTCCTTGCGTACGAGCGAGCGCTTGATATAGTACGTTTGGAGATCGGGCGTCGTCATAACGACGATGTCCGCGTCCATGCGCATCATAAGAGTTATAAGTTTTCTCTGCCCGATGTAGTAAGGACGGATACGCGTATTTTCCTTTGCCATATCGAATATGGCGTCGTTCGGATCGTTTGTGACGTAGTGGATAACGATGTTCGACTTTTTGAGCAGTCCCGCTATAAGCGCCTCGTAATACTTATAAAATCCGCTTCTTTCGGAATATATGACAAGATGCTTGTTCACGATTTTGAAAAAGCGCTTGTAGTCCTCTTTTTCGCGCTTGGCGTTCGCGCGATATTCCGCGTCCTTTTTGCCGCCGTCGAGGTCGCGTATCTTTTGAAGCTCCTCGCGGCTTTTTTCGAGCGCTTCGTAATCGACGTATTTTTTAGGATTTATCGCGGCGTTCAGTATGAGCTGCTGTACTATCGCAAGTATGTTGCTCGCCACCCAGTACAGCGCGACGCCCGTATACACGAAAAATCCGAGATAAAGCGACAGTCCGACGGAAAGCGCCGTCATTCCGTATTTGTTCAGTTTTGTCTGTTCGGCTTGAATGACGTTTGCGACGTTCTGAACATAGCAAAGCAAGTACGCAGAGCCCGCCGCTATGATAGGAACGATCGTGTATATGCCCCACACCTCAGACGGTACGCGGTCGAGCGAAAAACCGAGAAAATCGAGTTTCAGCGTCGAAATAAGTCCTATCGCGTCAGCCGCCTCTCCCGTGAACATATCGGAGGTGATCGTGCCGTCGAGCACGGCGCGCACTATAGACAGCTGACCTTCTTTCAAGTCGGCGCCTATCGCGTCGGCAAGGACGCGGCACGTATCTTCTGTGAGATGAAATATGTGCGTCAGCGGCGCTTTTATGATATACACCACGCCGAGAAGCAGGATTATCTGCACGGCGAGCGGTATTATCGAGATGAGCGGATTGTATTTTTCGCGCTTGTGAAGTTTTGCCTCTTCGTCGGCGATGCGTTCCATATCGCCGTAATACTTCGCCTTTAAGAAATTCACCTCGGGCTGTATCTTCACTATCTTTATGGAGTTCTTGTGCACCCATATGGACAGCGGAAGCATGACGATCTTCGTCATCAGCGTGAACAGTATGATGGCAAGCCCGTAATTTCCGACGAATTCGTGACACCATTTCATCAGATATCCGAGCGGATAGTAGATATATTCCATATTACCCTCTTGATTTTTTATTGCCTGTATATCAGTCCGACGGGATCCTCTGACACTATCGTCCAGTTGTCAAAATCCGTACCGTCGCCCTTCACCTCAAAAGTAACGATGAGGTCGTCTTTGCCTTTTACGTAGAGTTCGAATTTGTGATATCTCTTGACGCTCATTTCCGGCGTGATATCGAAGTACGAAAGGCCGTAGTCCGTCGCTGTCTCTATTCCCGCCGACTTGACTATCGTCGGAATGAGATTTGCCTGGCTGACCTGCGCCGTCGAATGTTTAAGCGGTTCGTCCGACGCGCCGGACGGCTTGGCGAACAGCGCCGTCAAGCGCGGCTGCGACGGGATCGCCGCGTCGTCCCTTGCCCGCGGGTGGTCGCCCGTTATGATTATCGTCGAATCGTCGTAAACGCCGAGGCGCTTCAATTCGCCGATGTAATTATATATGAGATTGAAACAGCCGCGAAGCTGCTCGAGAACAGAGCTCTTTTCGACGGCGTTGCCATCGGCGTCCATTATATACGGATCGTGGCAGCCGTTGAGGTGAATAAGTATATACGAGTTTTCGCTGTCGTCAAACGAAAGCCCGTTTTCACTGATAGCGCTGTAAACTTCGGGATCGTTCAGCTCATACAGCGGAGCGTCGCCGTTGTATTCGACAAGTCCCGTGAAAGATGACGTCGAGATATTGATCATCGGTTTCAGTGCCGTCGGCATATATCTGTATGCGGAAAGCGCGATCATGTTTCCGACGAGCGCGGCCGTGTGCGTGACCGTGTAATCGGTCGCTATCGAAAGATTGTCGGCGATGCCGTACAGCGGCGCGCCGTTTGTATACGCGTAATACCCCGCTGTGTAAAGCTTGACTTTATAGTTATTTGCTTTCAGATCCTTTAAAAAACCGGACGACGTGTACGCCGTGTTGAAATAATCCGACGCCTTGCCGGAGAAATCGTTATCGACGCCGGTGATCATGGACGTTACGCCGGGATATGTGCGCGAATAGAGCGATATATTGTCGCTGAAATATGTAAAGCCGCGAAGCTTGTCAAAGAAATCGGGCGTCGTATCCATTATATCTTCATAGTACGAGACGTCAAAGCGGTCGATAATGAAAACGATGACGTTTTTGCCGTTTGACACTTCGGTAAGTCCCTCTGTCGTCAGGTACGTTTTCGACAGATCGGGCGTATTTATATTCGGTTCACCGGGCGTTGACTCATCGGACGTTGACGTCGCCTCGGTCTGCTCCGCGGACGTCGATGCCGCCGAGGACGATACTGCCGACGTGTTCGTCTGAGTCGACGCTTCGTCGGTTTTTTCGGTCGTTGCGATATACTCGAACGGCGAGGAGAATATATCGTTCGCTTCCATAGCGCATCCCGTTATCTGCATAACGCAAAGCATTATGAGTATCACCGTGAAAACTGTGCGTATTATTTCTTTTTTATTCATTTGCAGCGCTCCTATAACACTCAAAACTCCCGTGATCACCCAGACAGCGCCGTCTATTATCGCAAAACCGATGTCGACGCTTTGGCTCGTGTCGCCGCTGAGCGATCCCGCGCCGTTTAAAAACGTCGCCTGAATATATCCCATAACGCAAAGCCATACAACGACGGAAAAAACGATATCCGACGCTTTTTTCGGCAGAATAAATATAATCAGCGCGATCGCCAGCATCGCAGCCAGCGCTATGAGCGCGATATATGCGCCGAAATCGCCGAATGCAAAGAGCAGTTCCCTTCTGTTGCCCGCGAAGATATCGAGCACTCCGAAAAAGAAAAACATAAAGCCCGCCGTAAATCCCGCAAGCAGCGCATACGGAAGTCTCTTTGTTCTCGATACTTTGTTTGACGTATATGAATTTGCGTTTTTCATGTTTTTAATCTCTCGAAAGTTTTCGGTCTTTGAATATTAGTCGTTTCAAACGCCGTTTTTTCTCACAAAAAAATTAATTTTTTTATTTTTTTGTTCACATTAATGATATTAACATAAATATTTATAAAAGTCAACACGTATTTATATAGATTTAGATTCTTCCGACGTTAAAATGCAAAAACGTCAAAAAAATCAATAATATCTATTTACTTTTTCTGCACACGATAATATAATCAAAATCGAAAAAAAGCTTACATAAGGAGACTTATATGTATAATTTTCCGATAGGAGCGATGCTCGGATCATTCAATTTGCCGACCGACGATGCGCCGGACAGAACCGCATTGATAGGCGCGGCGACGGGCAAAGCGCCGTGCATCGCACCCGCCGAGGACAGCGTCGAGCTGACGAAAATACTCGACGGCATATATGAATCCGCAAGAACGGTGCATGAAGCTGTGCTGTGATAAAAAAACGACCTCCGATCTCGGAGGTCGTTTTTTAGTGCGCGATACCGTTTCAGGAACGATGCGCTGTTATTCGATCGTGAGAATATCCGAAAATCCCGTGACCTCGAAAATCTCCATAACAGTCTCACTGACGTGAGTTATCTTCATTACTCCGTGACCGCTCATCCGCTTTTGAGCGGAGAGGAGCACGCGCAGACCGGCAGAGGAGATATACTCCAATTTTTCAAAGTCAAACGTCAACTCGCCTACGCTGTCGACCGCGTCCTTCAGCTCCGCTTCAAGGTTCGGGGCCGTGATAGTGTCAAGACGCCCTTCAAGTATGACCGTAAGAGCGTTGTTTTCCGTGTTCTTTTTGATGTTCAGCATATTATATCCTCCTTATGATTCATTTTTTGAAATTTTTGTATACAGTCATTTCGACTCTGTCTCCGGAAATTGCGATTTTCACCTCGTCGGCGATGTTGGCGACGATTGATTTTTCAAGTTCGTCCCATTCCTCTTTTGCGGCGGAGTCATGCGAGCTTTCGTCCTCGACGGTGTTTTTGTAATTTTGCATGGACCAAGTTACCATGTTCGCGGTTGCCGCGTAAATCATCTGATCCGTCATAAACATATCCGAAGGCAAAACCAAACCCCGAGCGTAATAGTCCGGGCTGTCGCCGACATCTTCAATGGCAAGCGCACGGTCGAAGATGTCGCGTATTTTGCCCATAAACCCTTTTGCCGCCTCGTTCTTTCCGCTGCTTGACGTTTTGAGAAGCTCTTTTCTCATCTTTCCCGTGATCATCGGATATGCGAGAAGATGAAGCTCAAAGAGCATACCGTCCGATTCCACCCAAAATTCAGCCTCTGTGTCGCCGGTGATCTGACGCACCATACCGAGCATTTCCTCAGCCAAAAGCCGCAGATGAATGGCGTCCTTTTTTTCAAGACCGCGATATATCGCCGAAGCTGACGCCGCGGACAGCGCGGTGTCTGTGCCATCGCCTGAATTTGTAACGTTTACAATGTCTGATCTCATAACTTTTCTCCTGATAAAAAATGGATAAATATTTATTTGCGATTAAGCGAATGTCGGCCTCGCGCCGAAGCTTACGTGCCGCTTAAAACGGCGTCGACAAATTCGCATAGCCCGTTCGGGTACGCAGATGCGTCCGTGAGGTTCGTATCTCCGAGCCGCACGAGCTTATTTTTGCCGTGATAGTCGCTTCCTGCCGTGACAAATAGTCCGTAACGCTCGGCAAAAGCGAGTATTTCGTTTTGCAGCTTTAACGAAAAGCCTGAGTAAAACGCCTCCACTCCTTTTAGCCCGAAGCCGATAAGGCGCTTGATGCGATCATCCATATCGTCCCCGACGATAAGCTCGTCGCCACGGCCGTAGGAAGGATGTGCCAGCACGGGTATCCCGCCCGCTCTTATGATCGCGCTTATCGCGTCTTCCGGGCGAACATACTCGTTTTTAGAATGGAACTTGTTTATGTATTTCTCAATCGCCTCTTCCTTGGTGGAAGCGTAGCCGTATTTCACCATAAGGTTGGCGACGTGCGGCTTTCCGGGATTGTCAAGAGAATGAAGCGAGGCAACGTCGTCATCCGTAAAATCAAAGCCGAACTCGCTTTTTAGAAAGGCGAGCCTTTTCATCAGCTTGCTCATACGAAAGCCGTGACCTGTAGCCACAATATCATTGATCGACGGCGCATTTGCGTCATACCCGTAGCCGAGTATATGATAACGCCCCCGCTCGTCCTTGCAGGAAAACTCCACTCCGGCGATAAACGCGGGATCGTCTTTCTTCAATAGCGACCGAATAATCGCGCATCCCTTCAACGCGTCGTGATCTGTAACCGAAAAGAGTTCTATTCCCGCTTCCCTCACGTGAGTTATGATCTCATTCGGAGTATCGGTGCCGTCTGAGACGGTCGTGTGCATATGAAGGTCAATTCTACACGGATAGCTCATTGTTCGACCTCCTTTCTCAAAGTCAGTGCGTTTTTGCCGTCGTAATACTCATATATAACGTCTATATAACGTCGACCGTCATCTTTTTAGTTAAAAATATTCCGAGTCCGCCGATGTCTCTCTCCTCCACGGAGAGCGTTATATTCGGATCGACCTTTTTGTGGGATCAAAAGGCTTGTGATATGTACAGTATATCACATTGCGGCGTAAGTTTCAAGACTTTTTTTAAATTTTGACGTTTTAAAAAAGCAATAAAAGCGTCAATCTATTGACTTCTTTCAAAGTGCATGATATAATCGAGTTATAAGACTTCATTGCGAGGTGCAATATGAAAAAAATCGTTATCCTCGGCTGTGAGAACTCGCACGCCGACACGTTTTTGAAGTTCATCAAAGGCGATGACGCATATTCCGACATCGATGTCGTCGGCGTTTACAGCGACGACGCGGCGGCAAGCGAAAAGCTAAACGCAAAATTCGACGTTAACGTGATGAATGATCACGCCGACGCCGTCGGAAGCGTCGACGGCGTCATTATAACGGCGCGTCACGGCGATAATCATTATAAATATGCAAAGCCGTATATCAAAAGCGGCGTGCCGATGTTCATCGACAAGCCGATAACGGTGAGCGAGAGCGACGCGCTCGCGTTCATGCGCGAGTGTCGCGCGGCCGGTGTGCGCGTCACGGGCGGATCGAGCTGTATCCACGCCGAAACGGTGCAAGAGCTAAGACGCCGTCATCTTGAAAACGACGGCGGTCAAACGGTCGGCGGCATCGTCCGCGCGCCCGTCAGTATGGAAAACGATTACGGCGGCTTTTTCTTCTACTCGCAGCACCTCGTCGAGATGATGCTCGAAATTTTCGGAAGGTATCCTAAAAGCGTCAAAAGCTACCGTAACGGCAAATACATAACGGTCGTATTCAGATACGAGAACTTTGACACCGTCGGGCTTTTCACCGACGGGATATACAACTACTACGCCATGCGCGCGTCGACGGACGGTTGCTACGGCGAAAACTTCCCTATAAACGGCAGTTCGTCGTGCTTCAAAACGGAATTTGACGCATTCTGTTCACTGCTTCGCGGCGGTGAGCAGAAGATATCATACGACGATTTTATCGCGCCGGTGTTCGTTATGAACGCCATCATGCGTTCGCTTGAAAGCGGCAATGAGGAAAGGATCGATTATGAAAAAGTTTAACTGCGACAAGCTCCGCGTCGAAATTTACGAAAGCAGAGCCGAAATGGGCGATGCGGCGGCGCGCGACATATCGAAAAAAATCGCCGATCTGCTCAAAATCAAAGACACGATAAATATGATCTTCGCGGCGGCGCCGTCGCAGAACGAGGTCCTCGCCGCGCTCGCCGCCGACAAAAGCATAAACTGGAGCAGAATAAACGCCTTTCACATGGACGAATACGTCGGGCTTCCATCCGACGCGCCGCAGGGGTTCGGCAATTTTCTGCGTGACAGACTGTTCGGACTTGTGCCGCTGAAAAGCGCGAGCTACATCGACTGCTCCGCCGCCGACGCTCATGAGGAAGCGGAAAGATACGGCACTCTCCTTTGGAAAAATCCGCCCGACATCGTCGTTATGGGCATCGGCGAAAACGGTCATATCGCGTTCAACGATCCGCCGGTGGCGGATTTCAACGACAAAAAGGCGGCGAAGGTCGTCGCGCTCGACGAAGTCTGCCGTAATCAACAGGTCAACGACGGATGCTTTGAAAAGCTCTCCGACGTTCCGACGCACGCGATAACGCTCACCGTGCCGACGCTTGTCGGCGCAGATCATCTTTTCTGCATCGTACCGGCAAAGACAAAGGCGAAAGCGGTCAAAAATACGCTTTACGGAAGCATCGGCGAACATTGCCCCGCAAGCGTGCTGCGCACGCACGGAAACGCGACGCTTTATCTCGATTCCGACAGTGCGTCGCTGATTTGAGTTATGATAAAGATAAAATGCGATAAAATCATTGCGCCGGGCGGACTTTTTGACGGATTTGTTTATATCGGAAACGGAAAAATATCTTCCGTTTCGACAGCCGATATGCCGACCGATAAAAGTTACGATCTCACGGGGAAATACGTCTCGCCGGGGTTTATAGACATCCACACGCACGGCGCCGGCGGATATGATTTTCTGACCGACGACGCAAAAGACGTGATTCGCGGCACGTCCTTTCATTTAGCTCACGGGACGACGTCGATACTGCCGACGGTGTCGGCGGCGCCGCTGCCGAAGATGAAAAGCGCGTTATGCAGCATCGCAAAAGCGATGGATAGCGGCAAATCGGCGGCCAACATCATCGGCGCGCACCTTGAGGGACCGTACCTTTCAAAAAATCAAAGCGGCGCGCAGTGCGCCGACTATATAACGCCTCCCGTCAGAGAAGAATATGAGGATATGGTGAGATGCTTTGGCGCATACATCAAGAGATGGACGTATGCTCCGGAAAACGATAAAGACGGCGAATTTGCCGGTTTTATTACAAAAAACGGCATCATTGCGTCCGCCGGACACACAGACGCGATTCTTTCCGATATGTCAATCGCAAAAGAAAACGGGATGAAGCTTGTGACGCACCTGTATTCATGTACCTCGACTGTCACGCGTGACCGCGGATTCCGTCAGCTCGGCGTGATTGAAACGGCGTTCCTTTGGGACGACATTTTTGTTGAAATAATTGCCGACGGAAAGCATCTTCCGGCGGAGCTTATCAAAATGATAATCAAAATAAAAGGAACCGACAAGGTCGCTCTCATCACGGACAGTCTTGAAATCGCAGGAACCGACACATTATCCGGAGTGATGAGCGGAACGGAATTTATAGTCGAGGACGGCGTATGCAAGCTGCGCGACAGGTCTGCGTTTGCGGGAAGCGTCGCCACGGCGGACAAACTTATCCGGGTCGTGACAGGCGACGTTATGCTTCCGCTGCCGACGGCTGTCAAAATGATTAGCAAAGTGCCGGCTGAAATACTCGGACTTAATAAAGGCGTTATCAAAGAGGGATTTGACGCCGACGTTATAGTTTTTGACGAAAAAATAAATGTTTCCTCCGTCTTTGTCGGAGGAAGAAAGGTGATATGATGAAAAAACTGAATCTCGCCATCATCGGACAGGGAAGAAGCGGCAAGAACATTCACGGAAAATATTATATATCGGAACGAAACGAGTATTTCACCGTCGGATACGTCGTCGAGCGCGATCCGCTTTTGCGCGACCTCGCAAAAGAGCTGTATCCGGGATGCGTAACCCTTTCGGACTACACAGAACTTTTCTCATATAAAGACATCGATCTTGTGGTAAACGCGTCGTATTCCGAAATGCACTTTCCTATCACAAAGGACCTTTTGGAACACGGGTACAACGTCATGACCGAAAAACCGTTTGCCAAAAGCGTTTACGAG
>CAJONA010000009.1:0-509 GCA_905235755.1 uncultured Clostridia bacterium | reverse complement strand
ATCCGGACTGCAAAGGCAAACGGCGCTCTGCTCGCCGTATTTCACAATACACAGCTTGCGCCTTTTTATCTTGACGCAAAGCAAAAAATTAAAAGCGGCGTGCTCGGTGAGATCAAGCAGATAAGCATTCGGTATAACAGCTTGTCGCGCCGTTGGGACTGGCAGACGCTCCAGAAAAAAGCGGGCGGCAGCGCGCGTGCACGCTGCTGCTGCGGCGTCTGAGAAAAGGTGCGCGGGGGATCGGACAGGTCAAGCAGCAATTCGGTTTGCAGCGCGTCCGCGAGAAAATCGTACCCCCGCAGCCGCAGTATATTCCCGTTGTTCAGCTCCGCGATCCACCCCTGCGCGATGGACTCATGCCCGGGCGGATGGAGCTTTCTCTGACCGTCCGCAGTCAGCTCCGCGTAGCTGAGCGCGCCCGTACCGATCGCGGTGAAGGCACCCTGCCAGACAGAGCGCGGGTCGTTGAGCGGGTAGTGGGAGTGCCCGGAAAAGTGCACGATCTGCGG
>CAJONA010000008.1 GCA_905235755.1 uncultured Clostridia bacterium | reverse complement strand
AATACTTTTCGTGCAGTTTGCCGTCACGGCAAAAGAAATTTCAAACGAAGCGTCAAATGCGCTTTGACGGAGGCAAAATGGATACGGAAAAAACAAAAAAGAACTCAACGACATCATTTTGGTACGATATAATCGAAGTTTGTGCGATATCGGTCGTCATCGTGCTGCTGATATTCACTTTTGTCGCGCGGCTTTCGACCGTCGAGGGAAATTCGATGAACAACACGCTCCAAAACGGCGACAGACTCGTCGTTTCAAATCTGTTCTACACGCCGAAAACGGGAGACATCGTCGTTTTTCAGCAGTCGGACGGATATTTTAAGGAGCCGCTTATAAAGCGCGTTATCGCCGTGGGCGGGCAGACGCTTAAAATCGATTTTAATAATTGGGCAGTCTACGTCGACGGCGTCAAGCTCGACGAAACGTATGTCAAACGCGAGCTCGCCGCCGATATGAACAGAGAAAATTTTTACACATATTACGGCGCCGTTCTCGATGAAAACGGCGTCTTGACAATACCCGAGGGGTACGTCTTCGTAATGGGAGACAACCGCAACGCATCCAGCGACAGCCGCTTCGCGGGCGTCGGGCTCGTCAGCGAAAGCGATATAATGGGAAAAGCGGTATTCCGCCTGTTCCCGTTCTCAAAAATCGGAACAGTTGAGTAAAGGAGCGTAAAATGCCGTCTCAAACGATACAGTGGTTCCCGGGGCATATGGCGAAAACGCGCCGTATGATAACCGAAAATCTTAAACAAGTCGATATAGTGTTCGAGCTGCTTGACGCGCGCATACCGTATTCGTCGCAAAATCCCGAAATTCCCCGTCTGACGGCGGCAAAGCCGCGTCTGACTTTGCTTTCAAAATCTTCGCTTGCCGACGATACGGCAAATGACAAATGGAAAAGGTATTTTTCCGCGCAAGGAAGGGAATGTATATTCTACGACGTGCGCACAGGAGAGGGGATCGATAAGATCGCGCCCATGTCGCGCCGCCTTTGCGCCGAAAAACTGAAACGCGACGAGGCGAAGGGCATGACGCGCCCTTTGCGTGCGATGATCGTCGGCATACCGAACGTCGGCAAAAGCTCGCTCATAAATCGTCTCGCCGCCGACAAAAAGGCGAAGGTCGAGAACAGGCCGGGCGTGACGCTTGATAAACAATGGGTCAAGACGTCGATAGGGATCGACCTGCTCGATATGCCGGGTGTGCTGTGGCCGAAATTCGACGAGCGCCGCGTCGGCGAAAATCTCGCCATGACGGGCGCCATCAAAGACGCTGTTATGGATATCGAAACGCTCTCGACGGTGCTTGCGGCACGGCTGATAAAATCGTACCCCGACGTGTTCTTCTCGCGGTACAAGATAGACGCCGCCGAGACGGAAGGCCTTGAAAACTGGGAGATAGTCGAGCTGATAGGCCGCCGCCGCGGATTTCTCGTTTCGGGAGGCGAAGTCAATTTCGAGCGCACGGCGAAAATGCTCATCGACGAGTTCCGCTCGGGCGCGATAGGACGGATAACGCTTGAAGTACCGGAGGGAAATGATGCTTGACTTCAAATACGAAAACGAGTGCCGCGAGGCGGGCTTTATGAGCGTCTGCGGCATCGACGAAGCGGGACGCGGGCCGCTCGCGGGAAACGTCGTTGCGGCGGCGGTGATACTTCCCGAGGGATTTTTGCCCGATGGGCTCGACGACTCAAAAAAGCTGAGCGAAAAAAAGCGCGAGGCGCTTTATAAAACGATAACCGAAAACGCCGTTTGGGCGGTCGGCGAGGCGACGCCTAAGGAGATAGATACATACAATATCCTCGAAGCGACGATGATAGCGATGAACCGCGCCGTCGACGCGCTCGCAGTAAAGGCGGATTTTGCGCTCATCGACGGCAACTGTGCGCGCCACTTCAAGATCCCGGTCAAGACGGTGATCGGCGGAGACGGGAAATCACCGTCGATAGCGGCCGCGTCGATAATCGCAAAGGTGACGCGCGACCGCGAGTGCGTCGAGCTCGACAAAAAATACCCAGAGTACGATTTCAAAAAGCACAAGGGCTATCCGACGGCGGCACATCGCGCGAAAGTGATAGAGCTCGGGCCGTGCCCGGAACACCGTCGCAGTTTTTTGAAATTCGCATATAAAGAAAATGAAGAAAAGTGAGCTGGGGCTTCGCGGCGAACGGCTTGCGGCGGAATATCTCGCAAAGAACGGCTTTAACGTCATCGAGCGCAACTGGCGCTCGGGGCATCTTGAAACGGATATGATCTGCGAGGACGACGGACATTTGCTGTTCGTCGAAGTAAAGACGCGCACGCCCGCGTCGAATAGATACGGCAGACCGTCGGCGGCTGTCGACCGCAGAAAGGCCGAGCGTCTTATCGCGTGCGCTGAGGCGTATATCAGGGAAAAAGGACTCGCTGAAAATTTAAATAAACGCGTGCGGCTCGACGTTATCGAGGTGTACATCGACAAAGAGGACGTAAAAATCAATCACATTAAGAACGCCATATTTAAACAGGAGAACACGGATTGAACTATTTTGACCTTCACTGCGACACGCTGTATGAGATGTACGAAAAGAACTCGGGCTTTTACGAGAGCGGCAGCGCCGTTTCGTTTGAAAACGCCGCCGTTTTCGATAAATACGCGCGAGTGATGGCAATATGGACAAAGTCGGGAATACCAGACGACGAGGCATATTCAAGATACAAAAAAATACTCGCGCACGCGCGGGAAAACAAAACTGAAAACATCGCGTTTTGCCGCACTTCCGCCGAGATGACGGCGGCATTTTGCGAAAAAAAGATACCGGTGATCCTCGCCGTCGAGGGCGCGAGCCTGCTCGGCGGAGATATAGGGCGCCTCGACGAGCTTTATTGCGACGGCGTCAGATTTTTGACGCTTACATGGAAAAACAGCGACTGCGTGGGCGGCGCTTGGAACACGTCGGACGGACTCACTTCTTTCGGACGCGAGGTCGTAAAAAGATGCGCTTCTCTCGGCGTCGCAGTCGACGTTTCGCATTCGTCGCGGCAGACGGCGGCGGAGACTTTTGCCCTCGCCGACGAGTGCGGCGCGAAAGTCATCGCAACGCACTCAAACGCGTATTCCGCCTGCGCTCACGGGCGGAATCTGACGGACGAAGAAGCTGAAAGCATCGCCGCGCGCGGCGGATTGATAGGCATAAGCCTTGTTCCCGACCACTTAAAAGAAGGCGGCGACGCCGATATATCCGACGTCGTGCGGCACGTCTGCCGTTATCTGGATCTGGGACTTGAAAACAGTATATGTATCGGCGCCGACTTTGACGGCGTAGTCCGCCTGCCGCTCGGCATATCCGACGAGCGCGATATCTTAAAGGTCGACGACGCGCTTGCGGATGCGGGGATAAGCGCCTCTGTGCGAGAAAAGATATTTTTTGAAAATGCGTTTAATTATGTTTTGAAAAATATGTAAGGGGGAATGCTCCCCCTTATCGTCAAATTGTTTTCTGCTTGAAAGTAGCGCAAACGGTGTCCGTACAGGACGTCGCGTAGCTCGGACCGACGTTTATTTTATCGGCCGTGCAATGACTCTCACCATCGTGATAAACGCAGTTTATAACGTCGCACGCGACTCCTTTGTTTGATTTGCATGTTTTGCAAGTCGTCTTGTCGTTTTTTGTATTTTCGCTAATCATATTCGTATCCTTTCAATCAATGTTTAAACCCGGCTGCCGTTTTTAGTATGTAAAATAAACGGCGAACTATTCAAAAAAACGGAGGAAATATGTCGCTTTACGTAATTGCCGATCTTCATTTGTCAAAATCGACCGAAAAGCCGATGGACGTTTTCGGCGCGAGATGGGACGGCTATATGGATAAAATAGATAAATACTGGCGCGAAACGGTAAAAGACGGCGACACCGTCGTCGTGGCGGGCGACATCTCGTGGGCGATGACGACGGACGAGCTGAAAGAAGATTTCGATTTTATCGAATCGCTCCCCGGCGAAAAGATACTGCTCAAAGGCAACCACGACTATTGGTGGCAGACGATGAAGAAGCTCGACGCTTTCGTTGAAGAAAACGGTTACAAAACGATAAAATTTTTGCACAACAACGCGTTCATTGTCGATGATTTTATAATCTGCGGCTCGCGCGGCTGGTACACCGACGATAAATCGACGCCTATCCGCGGCGCCGACAGCACGAAGATCGTCGCGCGCGAGGTCGAGCGGATCAAGCACAGCGTCGCGTGCGGGCGCGAGCTTTCCGACAAGGACGGCAAAAGGCGCGAGACGCTGATGTTTTTGCATTTTCCCGCGATATTCAAGGGCTATATGTGCGATGAGATAATAATGGAGCTTTACAAAGCGGGCGTTGAGCGCTGCTATTACGGCCATATTCACGGCAATTACGAAGCTCCGGCAGTCATAAATTACGCCGATATGGATTTTCATCTTATATCTGCGGATTACATCTTGTTCAAGCCCGAACTTATTCTCCCGAAAAATGACGATAAATAAAGCATTTTTTCAAAATAACGATTGACTTTTTCGAGAAAAAATGGTATAATACCAATACTTGCATATTTTCAGCAATGGAGGACAAATTATTATGGAAATTTTAAATATCAATGATGTCGCTGTCAACCAAAAGGAACTTGAAATCAAGGTCGACAAGGCGACGTTCGACGCGGAAGTGGACAAAGCGTTCAAAAAGAACGTCGGCAAGATCAACATACCCGGCTTCCGCAAAGGCAAAGCGCCGCGCGCGATAGTCGAAAAAATGTACGGCAAGGGCGTATTCTATGAGGACGCGCTCAATGCGCTCATTCCGGGCGTATATGAGGAAGCGCTCAAAGAGTCGAAGCTCGATGTCGTTTCGCGCCCCGATTTCGACGTAAAGAGCATAGATGACGACGGCGTCGTTCTGACGGCAAAGGTTTTTGTAAAACCGGACGTCACTGTATCCGAATACAAGGGACTGAAAGCCGAAAGAGAAAAGGTCGAGATCACCGACGAAGCGGTGGACGCAGAGATCGACCGCGTTCGTGAGAGAAACGCACGCATCATCGACGTCACGGACCGCGCCGCAAAGACGGGCGACGAAGTTGTGCTCGATTTTGACGGATACGTCGACGGCAAGCAGTTCGACGGCGGCAAGGCGGAAAAGCACAACCTTAAACTCGGCTCCGGCCAGTTCATACCCGGATTTGAAGATCAGGTCGCCGGCAAGAGCATAGGTGAAAACTTTGATGTGAACGTCACTTTCCCCGAGGACTATCAGGAAAAGACGCTCGCAGGCAAAGCGGCGACGTTCAAATGCCTCATTCACGAGATAAAAGAGACGGAGCTCCCCGAGCTCAACGACGAATTTGTCAAGGACGTATCGGAATTTGACACAGTCGATGAATATAAGGCCGATGTCAAGGCAAAACTCGAAAAGGACGCAAATAAAGCGGCAGACCAGAAGCTCGACGAGGCGCTTATGGACGCGCTTTGCGAAAAGCTCGTCGGCGAGATACCCGAGTGTATGTTTGAAAACGAAACGGAAAACTGCATCGCCGATTACGAGAACCGCCTGCGCTATCAGGGACTCAGCCTCGAAATGTTCATGAAGTACACAGGTCAGGATATGGAAGCGCTCAAAAAGCAGTTCCGTCCGCAGGCCGAAAAGCAGGTCAAGACGCGTCTTGCTCTCGAATACGTCGCAAAGACGGAAGCTCTCGAAGCTACCGATGACGAGGTGGAGGAAGAATACAAGAAGATCGCCGAAGGATACGGCATCGACGTTGAAAAGGTCAAAGAGTCTATCTCTGCGGACGCTATCAAATCGGACATCGTCGTAGGCAAGGCGGTGCTGTTTGTGCGCGAGAACGCCGACGTTTCGGGCGGCAAGAAGAAAACGACGAGAAAGTCGACCAAAAAAGCCGCGCCCGCGGCAGATGAGGCTCCCGCAGCAGAGGAAGCTCCCGCGGCAGATTCCGAGGTAAAGAAAGCAGCTCCGAAGAAGACAACCAAAAAGTCGACAAGCAGCGCGGCTGCAACCGAAGAAGCGCCCGCGTCCGACGCGGCAGCGGAGGAAAAGCCCGCGGCGCCGAAAAAGACGACGAGAAAACCCGCCGCCAAAAAGACGGAGGATAAAGCCGAATAATTTTATGTATTCGCAGGCGAAAGTCTGCGAATATGACTTAAAATCAATAAATTTATATTTTCACAAGGGAGGATATGATTATGGCACTTGTACCGATGGTAATAGAAAAGACGGGGCTCGGCGAGCGCTCGTACGATATTTATTCGAGACTGCTAAACGACAGGATAGTGTTTTTGGCGGACGAGGTGAACGACGTCACGGCGTCGCTCGTCGTCGCGCAGCTCCTTTATCTTGAAGCGCAGGATCCCGACAAGGATATAAGCCTTTACATCAACAGCCCCGGCGGCTCGATAACGGCGGGGATGGCTATATACGACACGATGAACTTCATCAAGTGCGACGTTTCGACGATCTGTATCGGCATGGCGGCGTCTATGGGCGCGTTCCTGCTTGCCGCAGGCGCAAAGGGCAAGCGCTATGCGCTCCCGAACAGCGAGATAATGATACATCAGCCTCTCGGCGGCGCGCAGGGACAGGCGAGCGACATCAAAATCCAAGCCGAACACATCTTGAAGATACGCAAAAAACTCAATCAGATCCTGTCCGAAAAGACGGGCAAGAGCATCGAGGATATCGAGCGCGACACCGACCGCGACAACTGGCTCGACGCCGAAGCGGCAAAGGAATACGGTCTTATAGACAAGGTCATCGAAAAACGCGCGTAAATAACGAGGGAGTTTTATGGAAGATAAGAAAAACAACGGCCGCAAGAGCTATTGCTCATTTTGCGGACGGAAGGAAAGCGACGTTCCGGTGCTGATACCGTCGCCCGAATGCGTGTTCATATGCAGCGACTGCGTCGTCGCGTACAGCAAGCTCATCGACGATTACAGTGCGCTCAACAGCTACGGCTCGGCTGACGGATTGCCCGATATTGCAGACATTCCGAAGCCCGAACAGATCAAAAAGACGCTCGATGAGTACGTTATAGGTCAGGACAACGCGAAAATAGCGCTGTCCGTCGCGGTGTACAATCACTATAAACGCATATCGCAAAAGAAAAACGGAGGCAAAAACGGACAGAGCGACGACGTCGACATTCAAAAGAGCAACGTGCTGCTCCTCGGCCCGACCGGCGTAGGCAAGACGTTTTTGGCGCAGACGCTCGCAAAAACGCTCAAAGTCCCGTTTGCAATCGCCGACGCGACGACGCTTACGGAAGCGGGATACGTCGGCGAGGACGTCGAAAACATTTTGCTCAGACTGATACAAGCGGCAGATTTTGACGTCGAAAAGGCTGAACGCGGGATAATTTATATCGACGAGATAGACAAGATCTCTCGCAAAAGCGAAAACCGCTCGATAACGCGCGACGTTTCGGGCGAAGGCGTACAGCAGGCGCTGCTGAAAATTCTCGAAGGCACTGTTGCCAACGTTCCTCCGCAGGGCGGAAGAAAACATCCTAATCAGGATTTCATCCAGATAAACACGGCGAACATCCTCTTTATCTGCGGCGGCGCGTTCGACGGCCTGTCTGAGATAATCGAAAAGCGCCGCGGTCACCAGACGATAGGCTTCGGAAGCGAGATAAAAAAGGCGTCGGAAAAGATAGCCGACGGCGTTTTCCGCGATGTAACGGTGCACGATATAGTGAAATACGGTCTTATCCCCGAACTTGTCGGAAGGGTACCCGTTATAGTCTCACTTGACTCGCTCGACGAGGCGGCGCTTCGCCGCGTACTTCTCGAGCCGAAAAATTCGATCATCAAGCAGTACAAAAAGCTGTTTGAAATGGACGGTATAGAGATCGAGTTTACCGACGCGGCGATTTCAAAGATAGCCAAGCTCGCCATCGAGCGCGGAACGGGCGCTCGCGGACTTCGCTCTATCATGGAAAAATTTATGATACCGATAATGTATAAAGCTCCGTCGGACGATAATTTAAAGCACATCGTCATCGACGAGGGCGACGTTGTGGCATAGAAAATGTCGGCTTTTGCCGACATTTTTTGTTTGCATATTGAAAATGAAATTTGAATATGATATACTGATAAAAATCGACAAATGTCGGAAAAATCGGGGGAAAATATGGACTTTATCAAGAAAAACTGTAAATCTTTCCTTCTTATCCTCGCGGGAACACTCAATTTTATTCTTTTTGCATTCACCTATGCCGTGGCTTAAGTCAAATATACGTCTGTTCCAAATGCGGCAAGAAAGTTTCGGCTGCGACAAAATTCTGCCCCGAATGCGGTGGCGAAATAAAGAGCGTCACGTATACTTCAAGCGGCGAAACGGTGTAATATAAAAATAAAAAAACCGTCGGATCAAATTCCGACGGTTTTTTGTGCAAGCAAGAAAATAACACTGTTCGTGCGCTGCATGAAATACAACACTGCGCGAAAAAGGCGGCATTTCTGCCGCCTTTTTACATCAAACGCCCGCTTAAAGCTCCACGCCGTTTTCACTCAGAATGATCTTGCCTTTTTTCACGCTTATGTCGTATATATGCACCTCTTCGCTCAAAACCACGAAAGTATCCGTCTCGCTTTCAAACCGCAGTTTTTCATATGTGATCTTTACCTTTGTTTTGCCGTCGGCGTCGATGATAAATTCCGGGTAGTTGTTTCCGTTGATGACAAAACAGTTGATATATCTAATGCGTGTGCCGCTATAACCCCTTATGGCGAAAGACATCACGCCGGACGTAGGTCCCGGTCCCATACGCAGCTCCTCGGCCTTTCCGTCGCCATCGATGTCGGCATACGCGACGCCGTAGAGCGCTTCAGAAAAGTTTTCGCTGTCCACAAACCGACTGAATATGATCTTTATCTCCGGATAATCAGACGTATACGTCGAAGAAAGAATATGCGCCATGTAATCTTGTATATTCGCGTCTTTGTTGTCCGAGAGAATATAATATTCACCGATAAAGTCATTGATGATATAATAACTCTTGATCAGATAATCATACTCTTTATCGAACAAAAACAGTTCTTGCGTGTCGCCGGTCAGGTCGTAGTGTTTGCATCGGAATTTTTCACCGTCAAACGATATCTCTTTCACATAATACGTGCTGTCCTGAGATGTGTACTCTTGATATACGCGCACTTTTGCGGGAACGCCGCCGTGCGTTTTGTTGAAAAAGTCAGCCCATATATCCATGCCGTACAGCAAGTTGCCGCCGTCGACTACGACGCATCCGTCGGCCATGGCTTGCTCCGGCGTGTAGTTTTCGATCATGTCTTCAAGAGCGGGCCACGTCGGATCGTCCGACGGATCTTTCGGATCTGTCAGCAGGACGACAGCCGTCACGGCGCACGCGACAAGCGCGGCTATGATTATCCAAATGAACGGTTTTTTGTAGCTTAACACTCGTTTCACCCTCTCTTTCACGCCTACCTCGCCAAACGCGATCGGGCAGGCGGTTATCATTTTTCTCGGCGCGCTGAGAGCCAACATCACCTCGGAATAGTCGGCGCGCTGCTCTTCGTCGAGCGATTTTATTACGCGTTCGTCGCACGCGTACTCTATATCGCGGCACAAAAGCACGTACGCCACCCACATCACGGGATTGAACCAGTACAGCGACAGCAGTATGAACGCGACGGGCTTGATCACGTGGTCGAGCCGTTTAATGTGCGCGTTTTCGTGATTTATCACCGCCGTCATCGCCTTCTCGTCCATGCCGAACGGGATGTATATGCGAGGGCGGAAAACGCCGAGCACAAAAGGAGTTTTTACGTTTTCACTCTGCCATACGTTTTTATAGAGTTTGACGGCACTGTTCATTTTCCTTCTGATGTACAGATAACTGCCGAGCATATATATAAGCATAGCCCCTGTTCCGACGACCCAGATTATTGCGAGCGTCGGTATCAAGCTTTGAAGCGGTTTTGCGTCGGTCAACTCCGTAGGTGCGAACGTGTCGCTGATGACGGGATTGACATACGTGTTGACAAACGGTATGCCGCTCGTTATCGTAGGATGTGTTGTGTACATTATTTTAGGGCTGACCGTCTCGGCGCTCGGCAAGATGCTGAGTTCGCTCTTTATCGAAAACGGAAGCACAAGGCGCAGTGCGACGACACCCCACATCACGACGCTTATCCATTTCGGCGCGCTCTTGAATATGAAGCGGAAGAAAACAGCCGCAAGGACTATCCAGCACGCCGATATGCTGACGTTTACAAAACGCAAAAACAGTTCAGCCATTTTTGACCTGCTTTCTGTACTCGTCTATCATCGCCTGCACTTCATCGATCTCCTCTTCGGACAGATTTTTGCGTTTTGTAAATGCGGCGAAGAAAGAGGGAAGCGATCCGTCGAATTTCTTCTCGACGAGCTCGTCTATCTCGGCTGCCTGCACTTCATCTTTCGATACGAGCGACGAAACTATCGTGTTCTCGTTTTTAAGCACGCCGCGCTGACAGAGCCGTTTTATAACCGTGTAGGTCGTCGTCGGCTTCCAACCGAGCTTTTTTTCGCACAGCGAGACTAGCTCACTGCTTTTTATCGGCTCGTTCTCCCATAAAATGACGCAGAAGCGGTACTCGCTTTCAAAAATCTTCGGTGTTTCCATGCTTTATCTCCTCGATTTATTTCACTCTAATGCGTTCGAGCAATTTTAGTCTAACACATTAGAGTGAGTTTGTCAAGGGATTACGGAAAAAATTTTTAATTTTTTTCCGTACGCGGCAAAAGTAAATGTGATAAATAAAAACGCTTTTGTATGATATGCTCCGTTAAAGCGGCTGATTATTGGGGAGCATATCGTTTTCCGACTTTTATTTGCGCGAAAAAAACCGTCGGATCAAATTCCGACGGATTTTTATAACGAAAAAGGCGACCGTTTGGTCGCCTTTTAATATCGGTGTTATCAATACATGCCGCCCATGCCGCCGCCCATACCGTCAGCGGGAACCGCCGGCGCGGGTTCTTTTATATCGACAACGAGCGATTCCGTCGTGAGTACGGTCGCCGCAACGGACGCCGCGTTTTGAAGCGCGCTTCTCGATACCTTTGTAGGATCGACGATCCCTGCTTCAAACATATCGACATATTTTTCCGTGTATGCGTCAAAACCGTATCCGATCTTGTCAGCCGATACTATCTTGTCGACGACTACGCCGCCGTCAAAGCCGGCGTTCTGCGCGATCTGGCGAACGGGCTCTTCGAGCGCTTTGAGGACGATCTTTACGCCCGTCTTTTCGTCGCCGTCGACTGTGTCGAGCAGAGACTTGACGTCTTTTATCGTGTTGAGGAATGCAATGCCGCCACCCGAAACGATGCCTTCTTCGACAGCCGCTTTCGTCGCGTTGAGCGCGTCCTCGATGCGGAGCTTCTTTTCCTTCATCTCGATCTCCGTAGCCGCGCCGACCTTGATCACGGCGACGCCGCCCGCGAGTTTAGCGAGACGCTCTTGGAGTTTTTCTTTGTCAAATTCGGATGTCGTCGTTTCGATGCCCTGACGTATCTGCGCAACGCGAGCCGCGATCTCAGCCGGATCGCCCATACCGCCGACGATTATCGTGTTGTCCTTGTTGACCTTGACCTGACGCGCGCGACCGAGCTGAGCAATCGTCGCATCTTTGAGTTCGAGTCCGAGATCGCTCGTGATGACCTCGCCGCCTGTGAGAGCCGCAATGTCGCCGAGCATATCTTTTCTTCTGTCGCCAAATCCCGGAGCCTTTACGCCGACGCACGTGAACGTGCCGCGGAGTTTGTTGAGAATGAGCGTCGTGAGCGCTTCGCCCTCGATGTCCTCGGCGATGATGAGGAGCTTTTTGCCGGATTGTACTATCTGTTCAAGCAAGGGAAGGAGGTCCTGAATATTCGAGATCTTCTTGTCTGTGATAAGGATGAGCGCGTCGTCGATGACCGCTTCCATCTTGTCTGTGTCTGTCGCCATGTAGGGCGAGAGATATCCGCGATCGAACTGCATACCTTCGACGACCTCGCAGTATGTCTCTGCGCTCTTCGATTCTTCGACCGTGATAACGCCGTCGGCGGAAACTTTATCCATAGCGTCCGCTATGAGATTGCCGATGACTTCATCGCCCGCCGAGATCGTGCCGACACGTGCGATATCCGTCGTGCCGCTGACCTTTTTGGAATTGTTGTGCATCGACTCGACCGCTTTGTCAACCGCTTTCGATATGCCTTTGCGGACGACCATCGGATTAGCGCCTGCGGTGATGTTTTTCATTCCCTCGTGAATGAGAGCCTGCGCGAGAAGCGTAGCCGTCGTCGTGCCGTCGCCGGCGACGTCGTTCGTCTTTGTTGCGACTTCTTTTACGAGCTGAGCGCCCATGTTTTCGGCGCCGTCTTCAAGCTCGATCTCTTTCGCTATCGTTACGCCGTCGTTTGTGATGAGCGGCGCGCCGTATTTTTTATCGAGAACGACGTTTCTGCCCTTAGGGCCGAGCGTGATCTTCACCGTGTCGGCGAGTTTATCAACGCCGCTGACGAGAGCGTTCCGTGCTTCTATTCCGTAAATGATGTTTTTAGCCATAATGATGCCTCCTTATTTGACTATGGCGAGAATGTCGCCCATGTTGACTATGATGTATTCCTCGCCGTCGACCTTGACCTCTGTCCCGGCATATTTGGAAACGATGACCTTATCGCCGACGCTCACTTTTACCGCAACTGCGTCTTTGGATCCGTCGTGCGGGTTGCCGTCGCCGACTGCGACGACCTCGGCCACCTGCGGCTTTTCCTTTGCGGAAGCGGTCAGGATGATGCCGCTCTTTGTCGTTTCCTCCGCCTCGACCATCTTGACAACGACGCGGTCGTAAATGGGTATGATCTTCATAAAACAAGTACCTCCGTGATTTATGATAAAATTTTTATTTTTAAGATTTTATTAGCACTCAAATGCACCAAGTGCCAACTTCGTACATTATTCTACTACATTAAAATCAAAAAATCAATACCTTTTTGGAAAAATTAAAGAAAAATTCATAATTTTTTCAATAGAGTGCTAAAATTCGACAATTGACGCCATCATTTTTTGCGCTTGTAAACATATATATTAAACAAAGCAGTAAAAAAGGATGCATCCGAATGAGTTTTTTTGAAGGCATAGTCGTTTTTTTGCCGATAATGATAGCGGCGTGCGGCATATTTTATCTGATAAAACTCAGGTTTTTCTTTGTGCTTCATCCGTTTAAGACGCTTAAACTCATGTTTTCAGACAAGTCGCAGCTGAAACAGCTCTCGCTCTCGCTTGCCGGGACGCTCGGGGTGGGGAACATCGTCGGCGTCGGCGTCGCTGTCGCGCTCGGCGGCGCGGGCGCTGTATTTTGGATGTGGATATCGGCGCTCGTCTCTATGATACTCAAATATGCCGAAATAGTGCTCGCGGTGAAGCACCGCGAATTTGACGCTCGCGGCGACGCTCGCGGCGGTCCGATGTATTATATGAAAAACGGCGTCGGAGGGAAGCTCGGACGCGCGCTCGCCATCATTTTTGCCGCGCTCGGCGTAATAATGTCATTTATTATGGGAAACATCGTGCAGTCGCACGCTGCCGTCGGCGCCGTCAGAAACATATTCGACGTGCCGCCGCTTGCCGTCGGGATCATACTCGCGGCGCTGTGCGCGATGTCGATATTCGGCGGATATACCGCCGTCTCGCGCGTCACGTCGGTGATAGTGCCGCTGATGAGCGCGGCATACATAATTATGACGCTTTGTATCATCTTTTCAAATATATCGTCCGTGCCGCGGGTGATCGAGTCGATATTCTTGTCGGCGTTCGATTTGTCAGCCGCCGGGGGAGGAATAACGGGCTTTCTTGTCTGCGGCGCGGTGCGCCACGGCGTCGCAAAAGGCGCATATTCTCACGAGGCGGGAAGCGGCACGGCGCCGCTCTCACACGCGCAAACGAAAATAAAAAGTCCGGCGAGGCAGGGCCTTTTGGGACTTTTTGAGGTCTTTTTCGATACTATCATTATATGCAGTCTGACGGCGTTTGTGATACTTCTTTACGGCGGCGACGCCGGCGGAGGAATGGCGTCGATACGCGCCGCGTTTGAACACTTTTGCGGAAGTGCGGGTGTGTACGTCGTGATGATATCGATCGTGTTCTTCGCGTTTTCAACGATAATTTGCTGGGGATATTACGGAAGGACTTGCCTCGATTATCTGTTTAAGGACGCGCGCGTCAAAAACGCGTATCTCGCGCTTTACTGCATGGCAGTCGTCGCCGGTGCCGTCATCAGCGAGAGCCGCGCGTGGATGCTGACGGATATAGGCGTCGCGCTTATGACGTATATAAATCTCATCGCGGTCGTGTATCTATGGCGCGACGTGCGAAGGGAGACAGACCTGCTTTTTTGATCGGATCATTTGCGCAGTCTGCCGATGACTCGCCCGAAGCAACGCACGTCATCATACGCGTTTATCGTTATGTCGTTGTACGACGGATTGAGAGAGATGAGCCTGTCGCCGCCGAATTTTTTGAAAAACGCCTCGCCGTTGAGCGAGAAAATGCCGAGCTCGCCTTCGTCGACGCGGTTCGTCTGCTCGGCGAGCAGTATATCGCCGTCGTGATAGCGCGGCATCATGCTGTCGCCGCTAACGCGCACGGCAAAATCCGCGGCGTCGGTTATCGGATTTGAATATACGGAGATCTCCGACGAGTCGCTGTCGGAGAGGTAAACGCCCGTTCCTGCGGACGCCGCCGTGTTAAACAGTTTGATGCGGCGGATCTGCGGATTTTCAAGCGAATACGGCTTCGCTTCGCGCTCGCGCGTAACGCGCGCGTATTCCTTATTTATAATATAGTCGACCGTTTCGCGCCCCGAGCGGTCGAGAAAGGAATATTTCTCAGTAAGTGCGCTTTCGATCGTCGGTGCGGAACTTGTGCCGAGCATCTCGTCCATAGATACGCCGAGCGCCCTGCTCAACGCGAGCAGCGTTGAGAGCTTCGGATCTTCCGTCGCGCCCGCGAGCAGCTTGTTCAGCGTTCCGAGCGATATGCCGGAGCGTTCGGAGAGCGATTCGTTCGTCAGATTTTTTTCCTTTTTCAGCCGTTTGATATTGTCGAGCCAATTCATAATTAACCTCGCATATTTATATTGCAGTATAATTTTAGCACATAAATTTTCATTTGTAAATAGTTTTTTTGAAAAAAATTATATTTTACGGTAAAATTTTTTCAAAAAAGCCTTGACAAATACCTTAAACGGTAGTATAATGTGATCACAAACTACCGTGAAAGGTAAAAATTTGGTGAGATCATGGAAAACTTTGAGATGATACTCGACTGCGAGGTTTATACATTTAAAATAAAAAACGACGACATTTACGGGAGCAAGATAAATGAAGAAATGCTCGCGCGCCATCGCCGTGCAAAAGAACTCGACCGCGATCTTGCGCGTTTTTCGCCCGTCGCTCAGGGAGGCGTGCGCCGCATTGCGTGAGTGATTTCGGTTTTAAAAAATTTTTTAAAAAGATAGTGTTGTTTTACGTCGCGCCGAAAGTGCGACGTAAAGCTGTTATAAGGATAAATTATATTTGACTACGTAAAATACTATGACACGAGAAGAATTAAAACTCCGACAAATGACAAATCAATATCTGATTTCTCCCGCGGAAAAGTTGACCGTCGTGCGCGACCTTTGCGGCGTGCAGGCGCAATTTATGGCAAATGCTATTCATTCTCTGCGCATACGCGTGAGCGATTTTGATACGGATACCGTGGCCGACGGGCTTGTGAAAAACTGGACTATACGTGGCACTGTACACGTATTCGCTGAAAGCGACCTGCCGCTTTTTAAGCATTGTAATAACGGAAAAGACTATCGCTCGCTCGATTTTGGCGGATATATGACATGGCAAAAGCCTGACGGATCATATGCTTGGAGCAACGAAGGCGGCGTTTGCCGCCGCGTGTACGTGCTCACTCCACAAAGGCAGCGCGAATTGTCGCTTATGATCATCGACGCAGTTAATTCCGGACAAAAAACGCGCGAAAAGCTCAAAGAGATATGTCGTGCCTCCGGTATGACGTCCATCGAAGAGGGATGTATGTTTGACGGGTGGGGCGGAGGTATACGAGATCTTTGTGAGCGCGGTTTTATGAATTATGTCGTTCAAGAAGAAAAAGCGTATATCGCGGCTCCGGAATTTGAGCCGATACCGGAAGACAGAGCAAATCTTGAAATCGCGCGGAGATATTTTACAAACATCGCTCCGGCGACTATTCATGACGCGATGTACTTCTTTCACGCTACGGCGGCGCAGGTGAAAGCATGGCTCGATGAACTTCCAGTTAAGTCGTTTGTGTGCGAAGAAAAGACGTATTATTACATCGAAAACGGAAAGACATACGACAAAGACATTCCCAAATGTGTTTTTCTCGCAGGTTTCGATCAGCTCATGCTCGGATATCAGAAAAAGGAAAGTGTTTATCTTAAAAACGAACATTTGCGTGGAATTTTCAATCTTGCAGGCATAGTTATGCCGGCGATCCTGCTTCGCGGAAATGTCGTCGGCAGATGGCAGAAAAAGAGCGGCAGAATAATTTTTTCATTATTTGAGAGCATTGACTCGCACGACAGAAAGATAATAGAAAATACCGCCGAGCGGTATTTTGACAAGATCAAAAAAATCGAATGGCAATAAAACACCGCATCGCTTTTGCGATGCGGATTTTTTCATATTCTCGGTATGCGGCGCAGGCAAGTGTACTTTTCTTGCTCGCGCCGCGCCGCTTTCTCTCGCGTCGCCGCGTTTTTTCGCGCCGTGCGCGGAAGACAATGTACTTTTCTTGCTCGCACAAGAAAGCGCCAATCCTTCTCACGCCGCGGCGTTTTCTCGCGCGCCCATCTTTTCT
>CAJONA010000007.1:17007-17691 GCA_905235755.1 uncultured Clostridia bacterium | reverse complement strand
CAACGTGCATTTGCGGTTTTATCTGCGGCTTGTTTGCGCTCAAGCGGCACGCTTGTCTGCTTCTTTTGGTGCTTTTCTTTCAGATAAAGAAAAGCACATCTCCCCCGCGCCGATGCGGCGCGAACAATGCACGTTGCGCGAGAGAACGCGGCGCACGAAAAAAGCACCCTCGTGGGTGCTTTTTCTTTATATTTATGCGTTTCTTCTTATCTTGTTCGATGTAGTCTTGGGGAACGGCTCCGAACGGATGACGACTTTCGTCACGTTCTTATACGCGGGGAGGTCTGCCAGCGATTTATGAATGTCTGCGAGAAGCTCCGCTTCTTCTTTCTGTTCTTCCGCCATGTAGACCTCAGCCATGAGACTGTACTCGTCGCCGAGCTCGTTTTTCAGTCCCCTGACGATGACTTCCGTCACGTACGGGATGCAGCCGATCCTGCCCTCGATCTCCTCGGGGTAG
The DNA here is from genome assembly GCA_905235755.1 of uncultured Clostridia bacterium. Classification (GTDB taxonomy): domain Bacteria; phylum Bacillota; class Clostridia; order Oscillospirales; family CAG-272; genus RGIG6816. Next base: position 17,231 of record CAJONA010000007.1, on the reverse strand, counting down.
ATGTTCTTGCCGTTGTTGAGAACGATGAGGTTTTTCTTTCTGCCCGTGATGACGAGCTGATCGTCATCGGTTATATAGCCGTAGTCGCCGGTGTAGAACCAGCCGTCTTTGAGCGCTTCCGCCGTCTTCTCGGGCTGTTTGTAATAACCCTTCATGACGATGTCGCCCTTGATGCATATCTCGCCGATACCGTCCTCGTTCGGCTCGTCGATCTTCCAATCGAT